>JAZSGL010000076.1:0-2118 GCA_045532735.1 Paludibacteraceae bacterium
CAAGAGTTTCCTTGGCCGTATGCTCTTCAGTGGTGAAGAGGTCCTGAAGAAAGCCAATGTCCTCTCCGGTGGCGAGAAGATGCGTTGCATGATTGCCCGCATGCAGCTGAAGAATGCCAACTGCCTTATCCTCGATACCCCTACCAACCACCTCGACCTCGAGAGCATCCAGGCATTCAACAACAATCTGAAGCTCTATAAAGGCAATATCCTCTTCAGCAGTCACGACCACGAGTTCATTCAGACCGTTGCCAACCGCATCATCGAGCTGACTCCGAATGGCATCATCGACAAGATGATGGAATATGACGAATACATCACCAGTGACCTAATCAAAGAGATGCGCACTCGCATGTATGGAGCGTAAGAAGTTGTATTGACAGCGTAAAACATAAACACCGCCCCAGAGATCGTCCTGAGGCGGTGTCTTTATTTATAGTTACGTTCCTTTCGTTTGGCTTGGGGATTGGGCGGAAAGAGGGAAAGGGGGAGGTAATAATAGAGGCTTTATCTTCTATAATCGCAAATACTCAGTTCGCTATTCAGAAACGAATAAACATAACCTGGACTTTGGTAATACAGTCCAGTATTGGCATCTTGCAGTCGTGCGAAGGTGTCAGAGTTGTAAAGCGTATCCATCGCCTTTTCTAATGTATAGCCATACTTTTCCATTAGGATCTGTATCAACTCAGCGTACATATCCTCCTGCATCATCTTTATTTGTCCCTCGGTCAGTGTCATAGCTTTGTCAGTTTTGATAGTGCCAACGGTGTACCAAAGAAATATTGGAATGTAATACCTCGTGCATATTGCAGTTCGCGCACAAGTTCTTCTATACTGATTGCCCCTGATTGGTAACGACGTAGTTGGAATGTCACCCCATCATCAGCGATTGGGCCATATACTATATCGTAATCGTGTGTGGGGTGTTGGCTATGCATATCCCTGTTTTGCAGGATGAAGTTTGCCCACTCCACGCTATAGTCTTCAAAGATCTTTACTTTCAACGCATCGCTCTGCAACAACGTTTCATCAAACTCAAATTCCGATACAACAGGCTCGCCCATCATCAGCTGCAAGGTCTTCTGCTCTGCCATTCGCATGGCTTGGCCTTTGTCTGCCGACAGATAGAATCCTTGGCCAAAGTCCTTGTAAGGTTTGGACTTTGCAAGGTCTGGCACTGCCACCTCTACATTCGATCCATGGTACAGTTTCATTTCAGTCCTCCTCCATTATGTCCACACACCTGTACCATAGCATCCACCGCATCATCGAAAGACAACGTATGTATCACATCATAGTATGATGCCAAGTGCGCCAGTCCCTTGAAGCGTGCCAGATAGTTATATGCTTGCTTCTCACCGATGCCAAATCTACTTGCAAACTCGGCTATCAGCGCAATTGTATATTTCAGTCTGTTACTCTCTTCTCTTGACATGACACAGCTATTTATGTGGCAAATATAAAAATAATGTTCCTATCCACCAAACTTACAACCCGAAAAGTGCGGGATGGTTTACCCTCGCGAAACGAAACGCTCGGAAATCCTGTACAAGATTTTCGTAGTATATTGGTAGGCAAACCCTGCGGTTTGCTTACGCGGTGTTGAAATCGGAAGTATAGACTTCCCCAAGTCAAAAACTTATTAACTCAAAAACTCACGTATCGCTTACTTCTTGCTTTTTCCTAATTCCTCGTGGCTGCGTTCTTTTCGATCGCCTTGGGGATCGGGCAGGAAGATTGCAAGGATTCCCTTATTCCTTTTCTTTTGTGAACATAAATTGCTGTATATTGGGCAGTAGTTTGAGCTGGAGTCAATATCGCCATAAGTTTTTTTAAGTTTGATTGATTAGTATTACAACCAAAAAACTTTTATATCTTTGTAGTTGGTTTAAGCAACAAAGAGGTAATACAATGAAGGATTTAACCGTTACAAAACCATTCAGCCAAGATGAGCATAACGAATTACTGCGACAGGCTGTCGCAGTTATCGGAGCATCCCGATTACAGATTGTAAAGTAAAGAGGCAAAAGTGCTACAGCCTGTTGCACTTTTGTATCGCATTGACAATAACGAAGATAGAAGTTCCCGAATATGTGGGTAAGATGAATTTCTATC
>JAZSGL010000039.1:0-1700 GCA_045532735.1 Paludibacteraceae bacterium
CTCCTGTGAGGTGCGCTTGATGATATTGATGTCCGTGAACGCATCCTTGAAGATGGTGTTGAGCCGCTCGGTGAAGTAGAGTATCTGGCCTTGGCGGAACGTTGCGCCCGAGAAGGCATTGGGGCCGATGGTATCCACATCGAAGTAGATGACCGTCTTGTCGTACCAACGGGCAAAGTCGGTAGAGTCCGTCACAGCTTCGGCTTCATTGATGGTGTAGGCATAGAGGTAGCTATCGCTATGATAGAGACCATATCCGCGCTGCTTGAGAGGTCGATGGTCTACATTATCCCCCACCCACCATACGCCTTTCTCCTTCTGGTAGAGTAGATTATTGCCTTGCTTTACATAGAGCAGTTCATCCCATCCTCCGTCTGTTAGGAGCAACTGCTTGCCTAATCCCCAATCAATCCAACCGATACCTTCAACAAAGGAGGTTTGATGTTCACACGGGTGATAAGTTCCTGCAATATATTGTCCAGCATCAACATCGTAGCAACGGCGTGATACGCCATCGCCATTGGGCATAATGGTATCTCGTATTCCTGTAAGACATATATATACATAATCTCTATAATTGTCTGTGTGGTCATTATAGCGTAATGTATCTCCTACGTTCATATTGTAATCCAACTGAATCTGTTCATTCTTTTGTTTGAACTTGCTATATACCTTACCGTTCTCTTCGCGCAAATATCGTCCCGAAGGCTTCCAATTAGCAAGATGTATGTCATGGGATACATGTTCCTTCAAGTATCGCTTGCCGTCAATAATCGTATCGCCTTGCAAGCGATAGGTATAGGTACTGTGGTTTGGGGGAGGCATAAATCCATGTGAACATACTGCCCACTCCTTACCCTCGGTGACGAGATAGGTTTTGGAAGTTGCCTCTTTATAACATCCATCGGGCGACTGATACAGAGCAATGCCATTATCATGTACACAAAGCAACTTGAATTTATTGCCATAATTGAATAGTGTATGATCTCCCAAGCCATAGCCATAGGTGGGCGAATTAAACATCCCGACATCCTCATGGATATAGATGCATTCATCGGTAAAATATACTCCACCAGACATTGCTTCCCGGCCCAACACGACTTCGTAACGTTTGCGTTGCTTGCCATCGCTATGTTCGAGGACAACATCGTCGATGGAAGTCACAAGTCCATAACACTGTTGCGTTGCTTGCTTACTTGTAAGGCAAAGGGTGTCGCCCACCTGTGCGTTATAATCGAACCATAATGCCTCCTCACCACGCGAGTTCATCACGTACACTTTCCCGTTCTCCTCTCTCATGTAACTAGGGAAAAGAGACCAATCAGACAAGTCCTTCTCAACGCTCATCCACTTCTTCTTGTAGGTAAACCCATTGATTACCGTGTCGCCCTGCAAGCGAAAAGTATACGTGACTACAGGCTGGTCTTGGTTCCATGACTGCTCATAATAGACAGCCCACTGCTTGCCCTCGGTGACGAGATAGGTTTTGGATTCTTCTTTCTTTTTGTAGATATATATCCCATTATAGGAGCAACTTTGTAACTCTTTTTTCAGACCACCCATGTAATAGAAGTCATTTTCGAAGATTCCCATGGAAAGCGAGCCTATACCCTCGACCCATATGTCGGTGTGGTTTGATTTTATCATACCTTCGTAGCTTGGCGCAATGACCATATATTTGCGTGGTAGTCCATCAAGCA
>JAZSGL010000055.1:0-4558 GCA_045532735.1 Paludibacteraceae bacterium
GAACGACTATGCAGGAGCATCGGCAAAGGAATATACTGACTTCGTATATAACGAGTATCGTTGGAAAGGTCGCAACTATCAAGGACAGCACACTCCTGAGATTGTGGAGTTGGTGCGTAACTGGATAAAGGAGACCTATCCCAAGTATAAGTTCTCCGTATCAAGGCACCACTATAACTCTATACATATCTACCTTATCAAAGCAGACTTCGAGGCATTCAAGAAGGATAAAGGCGTAGTGTTCCACCACGATGTGAATCATTACTACATTGACAACGATGATACCCTAACAGATAGAGCCAAAGAGGTGATGAAGAATGTCTGCGACTTTGTAATGTCGTACAACTTTGATGACAGCGATCCGATGACCGACTACTTCTGCACTAACTTCTACCTCACATTAGGAGTCGGCACCTACAAGAAGCCATACAAGGTAGAACTGCCAAAATTAGATTGTAAGGGCAAGAAACCCGATGTATTCAAGCATCCCGAAGGTGCTGCACACAAAGCAATTCGCCAAGCATTGGGCGGTGCATACTTCAGTTTCCACAATAGCCAGCGACTGCAAGGCAAGATGGTACTTGGCGAAGACTCCTACGGACATAGTGGCGACAAATACTTCTGGCCGCTGTCATACTCCAGTGCCAAGACTGCACAAAAACGAATGGATAAATTGGAGAAAGCAGGTATCCGCTGCAAACTCACAGGCTACAATGGCGGCTGCATCGAGTTTCTCGGCTACACTCCCGAAACGGAAGCCCTACTTGAAAAAGAACGACAAGAGGTTATTATTGCACATAAGGCGTGGCAAGCGAAGCAGATACAGACAGCGTAAAAGAGAAGTCGGTTGTCCTTGAAAATTCTTGGGCAACCGACTTGAATAGTTAAGTCCATTATTAGTATCTTATCTCTTTTAGTTCTACCAAGTCGTTGTAAAGTCGTGTGTGCATCTGCTTGGTTATCTCTCGATATGATTTCTGCTTCTCATTTGGAAGCATTTGGGCAATCTGCTCACGAACTTTACGCCAATTGGTCAAGGCTGTTTCGTAATAACGGAGCATCTCAGCAATCTTTTCGAAATCATATTTGCTACCCACTCGCTCTTCAGCATATTCATAGTCTCGATCTTTCTTGTCATATAAATCTCCGAAGAATTCTTCAATCACATCACTTTTTGTTCTAGTCTTGAAATTGTCCAGCAACTTCTCAAACTTCTTGGGAGAAATGGTCTTTGAATCGCTCTCAAATGGTTTCCAATCATAGGACCAGTAGATATCTCGCTCGATTTCAAGTTCTGCAAGACGATCCCTTGACCATATCTCAAAAGTGCCGTTCAAGTCCATTGAAAGAGCCGAATAACCCGCCGATGCATAAGTGTAGAAATACATTATGCCATTTACTGCATTGTTGATGTCGAACCACTCCTTGAACTCACGATAATATAGAACACTTAACTGTACATCCCAATTACTATCATTATTGTGGTCATCAATAAATTCGATATGGCGATAGTAGGTATAAACAGCTTTATAGTGCATCAGTATTGACTCCACATAACTTGCTGTGTTGAGCATCGGTTGGTTGCCTGCATTGTAGATATTGATAAGTTCCTTAATAGCATTGCAAGCCGCATCTACAGAACCAATTTTGCGGCCAAGGCGAGTGTTATACTCCTCGATACTCTCGTTCATCGCTAACATCCAAGCCCAACAATCATCAGCCGTTTTGATTTGTTTCATCATCTGCATCATTCGGTTCATCAGCCAATATGCGTGAGGATCTTGCGACTGGAGGTCTGTGTCATCAGAGAACCAGAAGCGACCAACACTGTCTGCAATAGCCAACATCTCTTGTTTCTTTTGCTCAATAGCTGTAGCATTGGCGGTATAATCACCGCCAACGCCATCAACCATAGAGGGCATCTCCATTCCGTTGCCCTTTGCCGCACTCGGGCAACAAGAGGCAATGAGTAGAATAATCGCAATTGTATGTACAAAAGCTTTCATAGCACCTAACTATTTCTTTGAAACTACATTGCCCTTAGTATCGAGCAAGTACCAATCATAGCTGTCGTACTCCTGGACCTCAAAAAGATCCTTCGAGAGCATATTGATATCCGAGTAGATTGCAGGAGTAATTGGCTCGCCCGTGATGCGATTCATAATACCATAACTATTCATTACCTCGTACTTCACAAAGTCCGCAAAGGCATACTGAATCTCGCCACACTCATTGTAGCCAATCGGATAGTTAAGATAGTAGGTATTGTCAAACATAAACGGCTGTACGATGTTGCCCTCGAAGTCTACCTGCCACTGCTTGCCACTTTTCGTAAGCACAAAGCCGTCAGGTATGATGCTTATATAGCCATACTCCGCAGGATATACCACAGTGCAATCCGAATTGAGAACTCCGTGCTTGCTGTCCTTGACGATTACGCGATAACCGCTCTTGTGAGGAGCCCAAATCTCGTCGTATGAAGGCTCTACAACCCAATTGCCCGATTTATCAATCAAACCCAAGTCACCATCTTTATTCGTCATTATACAAAATCCATCGTGGAAGAGGTAGCCAAAGTCATACATACGGCACTTATCTGTATGATCGAATTGGAATGGGATGACAACTTCATTCTCGGTATTGATAAATCCTATCTTACCCTCTTTCATAACAGCAGCAAGACCTTCTGAGAATACCCATGCTTTGCGATAGTTGTTAGCCTCAGCATCAATCACGATTTCTCCATTCTTGATATTTATGTAACCACGCTTATTGGGGATGGCATATACAGTCAAAGAATCATTGGTAGGACTATCAGCAACCCAATTCACTTTTGGCGTTGTATATTTGCCTGTACAGTAGTTATATACACGAACCTTATAATCCCGGAATCCGTGAACTTCTACATTCTTTGATAGATAATTGTCTTTCCAATACCATCTGCCATACTCACTATCATAGTAGGCATAAGCAATAAGCGCCACAAAGCCTACCGGAATCAGAATGAGAATTGTTGCAATTGAGCAGCGTACCCATTTTGAGCGTTTCTTCCAGCAGTTTCGAATTGTGCGCCACGCAAGGCGACCAGCAGCAACCAAAGCCGTGAGAATCAAGGCTACTACTCCAAGTAGCGCTTGAAAAATTTGAGTCAGTCGTTTCATCGTTGTTCTGTTTAATATGTTCTTTTTGCCAATACCTTAAGACGTTCTACCTCTTGCTCATCATACTCAAGCACACCTTTCTGCCCAAAGTAATCGTACATTCCCCAAAGTGCATTGGCATATTTGGGATTAAGCATACCATGTGCATCAGCTTTGTAGTAACATTCTATAGCCTTCTGAATATAGGAGAAGTCTTCACTTTCATGATATTTCATGACATACGATTCTCCAAGCATCAGATTAAAGAATGGATATTTCTCTGCAATGCGAGTCAGACACTCTTCTTGACCTGTTTTATCTTTAGTCTCGTCATAGTATATTGCTTGAAGCATTACTGCCAATTCACTCCCTTCATATTCAGCCTCTCTGATAATACTCAATGCTGACTTGGCTTCTTCTATAGAAAAAACTTTTTTTGCCGCTTCAACGGCTTTAGCTTCAGCTGGTGCTGATTGTCTGAGTTGATACATTTTCGTTTCGATGTCCTCATTAGAACAAGGCATCTCAACAATCTCAAAAAGCAATCTGAAAGGATGTCCCTCATCAAAAAGTTCTACAACATCCTCAATATCTCTACCTGTCTTTTGACTATAAATGGCATACATACAAATCATATTGAGCCAACTTTTCTCAACGCCATCACCATCACGGTAGCATAGTGCTAATGAGTTGTATGCCTCTACATCTCCTTGTCGTGCTTGCTGAATAAGATTCTGAACTCTTTGTTCAACTGCACGAGTCTTCATTTCTACATTAGGACTTTCCAAGTCCATAACACTATCATTGCACGATGTATGGAATACCAATAATGAAACCATACAGAGTATAGTAAATAGTCTATTCATATCTGTCGGATTAGAGGTTAGTATCACTTGTCATCTTCATCGAAGAAATTCTCGTTGGCTTCTGCTGCACTGAAATCAGGCTTAGCCATACAACAATATAGACGTTCACGGCTTCTGTTCACTCGGTCTGTCATCATATGAGTTCCGGCAGATGTCGTCTCAAAGTTCATTACATTAGTGATGGATATCGTTGCTGCAACAGCCTCTACATCCTGATTTGCGCCGATATAGGCGAATACCCAACCTTTGGCTTTGAGTTCATCGACCAGAGCCTTGATAGCTTTACCACTGTACTCCTTTGAGGAATTCTCATAGCCATCGGTTACAACCGTTACAAGTACCTTGTCATCCTCGGCAACCTTCTTACGAAGCGCATTCAGCGAAATACCCATTGCATCGTACAATGCGGTACAACAATCTGGCTGATAGGTTTCTGCCGTAAGTTCTTTGATCTCATCCACAGGAACACACTCATAGACGGTCTTTACATCATCGTTAAAGGTTACAAGGCTCACATAATGCTCCTGGTCATCGTGCTTCTTTTGAGCCGAA
>JAZSGL010000078.1:0-18060 GCA_045532735.1 Paludibacteraceae bacterium
GTGTACAGAAAGGTCACCTGTTACTTTTGCAAGATCTACCTTATACCATGTATTTGATTGGAATTGTGACAAGAGCAAGTCCTTAGTCAAATCAATCTCTTTGATGTTTTCACAAGGGCAGTTGTTGGTATCTATAGACAAATACAATACATAAGTGGTGGTACCGCATTCGCCACTTACTACCTCCTTATACTCACCAAAGGTATCGCAAACGAAAGACTTACCATTTACATACCATGTGTATGGCATATCAGTCGCACACTTAGACTCGTAAACTGGAATAGTATCGTTAGTTGGATTAATCTCTGACAAGTACAATACATAAGTGGTGGTACCGCATTCGCCACTTACTACCTCCTTATACTCACCAAAGGTATCGCAAACGAAAGACTTACCATTTACATACCATGTGTATGGCATATCAGTCGCACACTTAGACTCGTAAACTGGAATGGTGTCGTTGGCAGGGTTAATCTCTGACAAGTGCAATGTTACAACGCTATCGCAACCCTGAACATTTTTCAAAGTTATAGAATAAGTACCTGGAGCATCATAGGTATTATTATTCCATGTAATAGTGCTACCCGCACAAATTGCTTCATATACAGCAACGCTATCCTCACATGGTGGTACTGGTGGTACAATAAGGTCAACCACCTTGAGGTACATCTCTGTTTGCTCTGGAGTGAGACCCAAGCTCTCGAATTTAGCATAAGGTACACGAGGTTTAGTTAAACCTAACTCGTTGAATGTCACCTCAGAGTAAGAACCTGTAATAGGCGCCTTATCCTTACAATCAGCGTAAATCTCAGTAATCAAAGTAACACCTGCTGCTACATCGTTGTTGATGGTAAGACTGACACCTCTTTTCTTTTGAGCCGCTGAGAAGTTATGAATCGATGTAACATCCAACTTGTAAGTCTTACCTAACACCAATGATTTGAGTGAAATGGTATCAGTCCAGTCCAATGGAGCAATAGTATCACAAGGATCACAAGTATCACAAGGAACGGTATCCACGCAAATCGTCAAATCGTAATTTGATTTAAGACGGATATAGCAATGTGCATCATCTCCAATATATTTGCTATATTCTTTCAGTTTGTCGTTCAAGAATGTAGGAGAAAGTGTCAATCCCAAAGAATCCTCAAATGGAATTGTTTTGCTCTCGGTAATACTCAACATCATAGGACAAACAGGAGATGCCTCTGCTTCGATAGTCACATCCGCTGGATTTTCCTTATACAATGTAACATTGAGTGATTTTTCCAAATTCTTAAATGTATTTGCATTTACTCTGAACAACTTGTCTTCATTGGCTTTCAACTCGTAGCAACCCTTCAACAAAAGGTCTTGAGCTGAATCACAATCAATATATGTTGGATCAATGCTGAATGCAAATGGGTTGTCAGCTGTCAATTGGAACAACAACTCAGTCACATCCGAATCAATGAGTTTGCGAACTGCTTGGAAGAACTCGCGTGGGATACGCACCGAGAACTCACGGTTGTGGAGGTGCTGACCCAATACATGTGCTGGAATCTTAGCATTTACCTTGGTCAAAATACCATACTTGCAATCCACAGTCATACCAGCAGAGAATGAAATCGCATTGCTGCTCAGGTTTTCGAAAGTGAATTTTGGCAAACGACCCATATCTGCAAGCAAGTCATTAGAGAACTTATACCAAGTAGTACCTGGTTTGTGTGTATATTTCTCACCTACTTTCACATCTACATGGTTCACGCAATCTGCTGGTTCTTCAACCGTTGCATCAATCAAGGTAGCGCCCAATTCAATCTTGCCTTCAGTGATTACTGCTACATATACATTATTAATAGGGTTAGTTGCTACAAAGCTATAGTCAATCACTTTGTCCACATTCGTACCTGGCAATACAGGCACAACGGTTGGCATAACCACCTTCAGCGGACAAGTAAGAGAAACCGCAGAAGCCACCCATACAATCTCATCTGAATGGTTGGTAAAGGTCAGTTTCAGGTGACTGCCTGAACCCTTCACAGTGTTCAAATCAAAGTTGTACCATTGAGCATCACGAGAATTGATGACAGCACCCTTCTCCCAATCGAAGACGGTAGCACTATCGCAACCCAATGTAGTACCATAATCCAAATCAAAACCAAAGAGCAATGGTTGGTCAGATTTTACCGACACATAGAACTCGGTAATCTCATCTGCCACAACAGCATCTACCAAACGGAAAAGACCTGTAGGAGAATATGTGCTAATATCAAACCATCTTGGAATCTTTTGGTCGATGGTAGTAGCAATACCACACTTGCAATCCACAGTCACGCCGAATGCTACATTCGCATCCTTCGAACCTTGGTTGATAATGGTAAACTTCTCCAAAAGTCCCAAATTATTCTTCACGAACTCGTCGGTTACGCGATACCACTTCGTTA
Source organism: Paludibacteraceae bacterium (assembly GCA_045532735.1). Lineage (GTDB taxonomy): Bacteria > Bacteroidota > Bacteroidia > Bacteroidales > Paludibacteraceae > Colicola. The sequence goes on from JAZSGL010000078.1 coordinate 2,427, forward strand.
CGCCTGCCTCTTGGGTGTATTCCACACCATTTTCCAGATTTTGGTAATTCAGACAAGCAGTAGGATCTACCAATGCAGAAATTCGCTTTGCTTTCACTTCGATCTCAGCACCAAAATCCAATGCTATCAAGTTCATCACATCTGCTTTCGAGCGGATAGAAGCCAAATCGCTCAAGTTCTTCACCTTGGTAGGAACCATGGTCAAAGACACATACGCTTTCTGCAATGGAGAAGCAGCCAACAAACTGTAATCCAACACTTTATTAATTGGTGTACCCGCTGGAACTGGGCAAACGAATTGAATAGTATCTTTAGAGTTGCAATCCAGCAAGATAGAACCAAACACCAATACCATAGCATCAGTATGGTTGGTGAAAGCGAGTTGTACATGCTCTTTGTTCTTCTTGAGAGGAGCGATATCCAACTCATACCATTTGGTCATGAGTGCCTTTTGCTTGATAGAAGAGTTCCAATCAAATGCATAACTATCTTCGCAAGAAGGAGCGAGGATAGCAGGAGTAGAAGGAGCAGATGGATCTACTGGCTTAGAGGTTTCCAACTTCACATGCTCCATCCAGAGAGTCAAGGACTTGTCTGTGGTCAAGCGGAAGTATGCTACATTACTCTTTACGCTCTCAACTTGCTTGTTAGGAACATTGATTTCCAACGCAGCACCTGCTTCCACGAGCAAGTTCTTCTCTTGTACATTGTTAGAAGTTACAGGGGTAGAGAATGCAATCTCTTGTTTGAGATTAACAGCCACGCCATTTGCATTTACAATATGGCATACAGTCTTGTATCCCTTAGGCGCTTTCAATGCTGCCAAATCCACCTTCAATACGGTCTCATCGTTGAGCACATACTCTTTGCCAACCTCCAATACTGGAGCAGCACTTGGATTGAAGAGCTCTACTGGAGGAGGCAACACCTCTTCTTCTGCTTTCAGGGTAACAGCTTGATCGGTAGTCAACTTGAGATATACATAATCTCTTGTCATTTGATCAAGGAAGAAGCGTCCGAGAGCTTCTTTCACCTCACTACCTGCTGCGATAGCCCAATCATAATCCAACAGGATTGCGCTGGCAGGGCAGTCCGCATAGAGGTCAAAATTCACATTCGCCTCAACAGCACCATTGTTCTCAACTACAAAGTTGAGTTTCTTGTCGCTGTTTTTCACTGCATTGAGGTCCAGATAGAACCATGTCTCGCCAGCCTCTACTGTTTCGCCAGCCCAGTTGAAGTCAACCGCTTTGGTACAAGCATCATCCACAATCTCAGATGTCTCATACACATCAGCTGCAATAGCGATTTGCTTGTCAGAGGAAACTTGCAAATAGACATTGCTCAAACCATACTCCACCAATTGGAGCAAAGACACCTGACTCAAATCCCCAAACAACTCTGACAAGGCATCTTTAGCTTGACCTTCATCAATAGCAGAGAGATCGTAAGTGGTAGGCATAGTCCAAACCACATGTTTTTTACCCTCTATAGAATAAGTCTCTGTTGCATTATCACCTACATACTGCAACAAATCAACATCCTTAACTACCAATGAGATAGGGAATGGGAATTTGAGTACTGCACTACCAGACAACTCCACATTCGCTGTTTCATTAGCGAGGTTAGTTAAATAAAGAGCCACAGTAGGATCCTCGGCCTCTTTATTCAAGTTAGACAGCTTGATACAGTGCCAAGAAGTATTGTTCGCTTCTTGGATGTATGTGCCATCCCAATCAAAGTCAATCGCATTCGCTTGACTTGAACCACTGCCATTTCCGACAGCCAACATAGTGGCGGTCATCAACAGAGCAACGGCGGATAGTAAAAATTTACGCATCACTTTGATTTTTTGTTAGTTAATAAATTATTGTTAGTTTGTTATTTTTCTGTCTGTTTTTTGCGCAGGATGTAACACCGCACAATAAATCAGGCTGCAAAATTACTACTATTTTTTCAATTACGCAAATAAAATTGCATTTTTTTACAAAAAAGCATACATTTTTATGTATTCCGCCCTCACAAACACCCCACCGGGGGGGGGGTAATTCTTTGATTTACAACCAATTACAACCACCTGCAAATAGCATAAAAGAAACAGCTCCTGCAAGCAAGTTTTCCGTAACATCTTTTCCCCTCTTTCGTCTGTCGAATTATTAACCATATATTAGTGATATATTAGTGATAAGTTAGTGATAAGTTAGTTATTCGAATCACTTCGTAATCTATTTCGAAACAGTTCTTTGAATTGACAAAAATTGACAACTCTATTGACGACAATTGTTTTAACAAATCCCCCCTGAGCGCCCAATGTATAGTTCCAAAAAAAAGAGAGTGTATTCTTGTCAATACACCCTCTTTCAGTCGGAAAAGTATTATTATATCTTAGAACTTTTGTCCAGTCAATGTGTAGCGTTGTCCATCGCGGAGGATGTAGAGCGCGCCATTGGTGCCGAGAACGAGGCGGGCATCCGTAGCAGGTGCAACGAGGTTGTCGCAACCAGTAGAAGGATTGTTATTGACTGTCACATTCAAGCGAACGCGTCCTACGCCATAGTTATCCCAGAAATACACATAGAGTTTCTCTTGATTAACACGGGCGCTATTCAACAACGAAGCATCAATGGTATATGTGCCATTGGCAGGCATATCTACTTCCAAATCTGATTCGTAGTTACAAGTACCGCGAGCAATACTGAGGAGGCAGCCTCCATCAGAAATCCAATCAATGGTTGCGGTTGCATTCTCTGGAATCAAGGCTGGATCCAACTCAAACACATCACCAGAATGCGAACTAACGAGTACCATGTTTGGCAACATTGGCAAGCAGTCTTCGCAAGTAGATTCAGGACCTGTTCCATAAGCTGCAAGAATAAAACGCGTTTCTACACCTTCCTCCTCTGGTGCTATACAGAAATACATCCTGGTTGCAAGTCCAGTTGCACCATTTTCCTCTAACAGCCTATTGATGTCATCGGAAGTCACATCACGCGTTTGGTTACTGGTAATCACATAATCCCTATAAAGTCCTTTGCCTGGTGAGTTTTCACATTTCTGTGTCACGATGAACTTAACATTCGTATCCGAAAAAAGATACACTGTCAAACCACTCAAAAACAATTTAGATGAAGTAGTATACCAAATAGTCTCTGTGATGGTAGTATCCAATGGCTGCTTTAAATTCGCGAGTTTATTCACATTACTTTGTTCCTTGCAATCGCAATAGTACGAAGGATAGCCATTCATGATTTGCTCTTGTTCGCAAGTCAATTGTGGTGCATGTTGTGGTGAGTCTGGCGTTTCTTGTGCCAATACAGGAGCAGCCAATAGGAGGGCTGCAAAAATGATGGTGTAAATTTTGTTCATAAAGTTATTTTTTATTGGTTGTTATTCTTGATTTTTGGGTCCCCAGAAGCCGGTAGCCAGAATCCCGATTTTGGACGCCGGTAGCCAGACGCTGGTAGCCCAAGGGTTAATTTATAACCGTTGTCCCAATACCGAGTATTTCTCTCCTGCACGCTCGATATAGAGTACGCCTTCGCGTGTCATACGCAGTTGTGTATGGGTAGCAGCGTTGTGCAGTTGGTCAGTAGCGGTGGGTGTGGTAGGTGGGTCTGGAGTAGCGGGTGGATCGGGGGTGTATGTACCCAAGCGAAGGCGTCCGACGGTATTCTTCTTGTGACCAAATTGCAGGTAGAGGTCTTCGCCACTCTCGCGCACCTCGTTGAGCAAGTCCATTGGGAGGCGATAGGTGTCGCCTGCCAGCACCTCTGCTTCCAGCACCGCAGCGGCAGTGCAACTGCCGCGAGATATGCTGAGCGTGCAATTCACATCGCTATCCCAGTGCACACTAACGCCATTCGTGTCGGGCAACTGGTCTGCGCTCAGCTGATAGACATCGTTGGGGTGCGAACTAACAAAGGTCATAGACATGAGTAGCGGAAGGATATCCGAGCAAGTGGAAGCAGGCCCTTGGTTATAGGCGCAGCACAAGAGGCGAGCGGTACCTTTGCCAACAGGGGAGATGCGGAAATATACCGTCATCTTGTCGCTATAGTCCAGCCCCACCTCTGCCAGTTTCTCGGTGACTTTCTCCACCACCTTCTCGCCGTCCACATCGCGGGCTTGGTTCTGCTCGAAGGTGTAGGTGTAGGATGGTGAAAAGAGTGCACAAGCGCCATAGATATCCAATGTGACATCGCAATCCGAATACAGATAGGCGGTCATACCATTCTTGAGTTGTCCCAAGGTGCAGTCGTACCACTTGCTGGCTTTGAGGGTGATGTCCATTGGTAGTTTGAACGAAGACTTCTCTTCATAGCACTCGCAATAATACGATGGCACCAAGCCCGTTTTCTCTTGCAGTTCACACAGAAAAGATGCTTTATCGGGTTGGTCTTGCAGCCCCATTTGCTCTTGGGCTACCGCAGCGGTAGCCAAGAGCAAGAGGGCGATATAGATGTAGCGTTTCATTGTTAATCAATGTATCGGTAAGGGATTAGAACAATATCTTTTGTACCTCGTTTTCGCCAGCAACCACATATACGCCAGCAGTTGGTAGGGTGACATCTACTGCGTTTTGTACCATGCCGTTGTAGAGGAGTACGCCAGTAGATGAGAGTACGCGCACATGTTGTGGCTCTGCCACTGCGATGTTGATACCATTAGCCGTCTCGGTGATGAAGAGGCTATTGCCACCGCCGATGGTTGGGGTGCCACCTTGTTGGTTGTCGGTAGGCGTATTCTGCTTGTCGTAGATAATCTCACCAGTGCGTTTCACGCGACGGGCTGGCATACCTTGAGCATTTGTTGGCACATCGCCATAGAGGAATGCTGTAGTAGGCATGATGGTTGTCTTAGTATCATTTGGCATGAAACCTTCTGAGTTCAACGCAGGATAACCATTGTCGTACACAAATACAGATTGCTTTTCTGTTTGCAATTGCGCAAATGTACTATTACCCATCACGATTGCTTTTGCAGGATCTGGCTTGGTAGCAAAGATATTACCTGCGATAGTATCGTTCAAGAAATCACGACCATTGATTGTTTGTGGTTGTTTAGTACTCTCGAAGATGAGGAACTTACCAGACCAATAATCCCACTCCTCACGACTTGCCAAATCGCCACAACCTGTACAGTATGGGAACTGCATAGAATATGTTTCACCCTTATGGAGAAGAATACCGTCTGTTGTATCAGTAGGAGCGAGTATTCTCCATTGCGTAGTAAAGGCATATTCTGTATTGCCATATTCATCTGTCGTTTGATTCAACGACCAATCTCCGCTGTTGTGATTGAGGTAGAAGTTTGCATCACGCCAGTTGCCTTTGTTCGTTAGAGGATCTACGATATAAGGTATCAACTTCTTTTTGCCACGCTTGGTATAGTTAGCATTGTCGTCTTCCCCATCTTGGTTTTTTGCCCATTTGATATACGACTTATAGATACCCTCAAAATCATCTGTCGTACCGATAGCCATAGCCACGGCAAAGAACGCAGCAAAGTCCGCATTGTGGCGTGCTTGCTCTAATAGAATTTCAGAACGAGTGCCAATTTCAGCAAGTGCTTCTTCATTGTAGGTCTCTACTACATAGATATTCTCCACATCGAATGGAGCGGTAAAGGTTTGCCAAATATCCGCAAGGGTATTGGTCACATAATATACCCTATCTGTGATAGTATAAGTTGTATCACTGGTTACTTGGTATTGCAACGAGTCTCCGACTTGCGTAGGAGCAATAGTAGTATATTCCTGATTATCAAAATACTTTTTTGCTACAGGAGGTACTGCTACAGGTGCTTGATAGAGGAAATGACCTGCACTGTCCTTTCTATTAATCACATCATGGATATTCTTGTCGATTTGACAGTAGAGGAAGTACTTAATCTCTTCGTTTGGCTCAACAGGTGTATCACCACCTACTCCACCTTCTACCACTCCCGCTAAACCGGCGCGAATCTCGGTCATACAAGCTTTCCATGTAGAAAGGAACTTATCCTGCTCTGCTTCTACGCCGCCATATCCATCGGGTATCCAGAAATAGAGGTTGCCAGCTGAATCTGGTGTAATAGAATGTAGTCCGTATGTATAGTCACGAGACTCATGATATTGTGGCAGATTACTTACATTGCTTGGGAAGTTAATCTGTGTTACCAACTTAGTAACAGGGTCAAGGGTGTAACCATCTGCTGCGGTATATACATATTGACCTAAGAAACTACCTTTCTCTTTATCTCTTGGCGCACCACCCTTGGAGGTAACATGCTGGCAAGCACGGATACGGCAGTGCGAACCACCTTGTACATAGGTGTTTTTAGGTGTACGCAAGCAAGAGGTTTGGTATTCGTACACAGGCTTTTCTGCCGTGCCTACATTCTTCGTGATTTCCTTGCCATCTAAAGTATCGATCAAATAGTATTGTTTATAACCCTCTTTCACCCACATTGGCTCTACAGTGACCGTACCGTCTAAGAAGTTCACCGTACCGCCCACAGAGTCAGTACCTATACCAAATGACAACTGAATACCTGCATCATCACCGCCATAATATCCTGAACGGTGAGAGATGGCAAGTGTGGTTTTGTAGTTAGAGGACACGATTTGTGCATTTTGCAACTCTACTCGACCACCATTGAAGTTCACAATCGTATGTGGGTTACCCATATCAATGGATGGTGCATTGTTGCTTTGCTTCTTGAGTCCGAGATAGCCATTGGTGCGCTTCGTTACGATGATTGAGTCATTTGCATCTACGGCAGTAGGCCAGCAGTCATCGAAATTGAGCGTCGTCTTGGTTTGTCGCACATGTTTATCTGTCTGCATGTGGATAGAAATAGGTGCAGAGATTTGGTACGCTTTCATAGCATCAACACCTCCCACTACGAGCGCAAAGAAGCATCCATAGTTACTCTTGAGCAAGTTGTGTCCTACAGTATGCACATTCACCTCGAACGGCAAGAAGTTACCCAATTGCTCTTGTGCATCCGTATTTTCGAACACCAACACACCGCCTGAACCGCGTGCATACTTCTCGGAGAAGGTACGACCACCTTCTTTATCGCCATAGAAGCCGTTACCTTTTTCGGTTTTGTTGCGGCTAAAGACATGGAAGTCTTCGAGATAGACATCCAGTTTTGCGCCATGTTTACCACGGAAAAGGAATACACCTTCTTGGTTCTTTTGGTAACCAGTGGTAGCATACGGACAGAAACCAGTCATATATACACGCATCGTATCATTCACTGGTATATATACCGTACCGAGTGAATCGGTAGTAATAATACCTTCCACCGTATCTTTCAGAGCGACATTGGCGTTATCCACCTTGCCAGCGAACTGATAGCCCACATACTTGCCATTGGAATCCGCAGCACGCTTGTATATATAGTAAGGTGTCACAGCATTGGAGCCCACATTCGTGCTTGCATCTGCACTACCTTTACCCGGAGGGGTAATGTTGATACCTGAAGCAGGCGTTGTCTCGCCATAAATAAAGAGGTAATCAAACAATGCTGTACCATCGGTAGCAAAGGTATTGGTAAGATTAACTGGATGGTGTGTATAATCCGTGTATGTTGCTCCGTGATATGTATATCCTTTGGGGATACCCGTAAATATACCCGTTGTATCAGCATTGTTAGGTGTCAACATGCCTTTGGTACCTAAAAGTGGCACAATCGCCAGAACAGAATCATTATCAGCGTTGTAGATAGTGAGTGTAGCATCGTCAATGGTATTGAGTGCTTGCCAAGCCACACCCAGCATGACATCACCCACCTTGTTCTTACCCAAAGCATGAGGATATGCTGTAGCTGTAGCAGTAAACTCGTTGACTTGTTTGGTCAGGTCGGTCTCATCATAAAGAATCTTGAATTTATCAGGAGCATTAGAAACTATACGAATTTCTTCAAGATTGATAGCCGTCAAGGTAAGAATACCCATCCTGGTTTGTTCGCTATCATCGGTAAAGGACATTCTCGCTGGATTAACAATCAAGTGTGGAGTACCCTCAATTTTTACATTTGTTACCAATACTTTGGAATAATCATCGGTATTCTTGTAAGTAATACGCACATAGCGTGTAGTGTATCGCAATTCTTGATGAATGCCTTGCCCCTCATTTACAAGGGTTTTGAGCGAATCCACGGCGGCTCCCCATGCATTACCATCAGCACTCTCCTCTATCACCCATTTGGTCAAATCTACCATAGCAGAAGTATGGAACTCTACATAGTCCGCTGCACCTTCGTATGCCAAGGTGATAGAGCGATCAGTTGTACCCGTACCTGCTGGGTTTTGGAATACAATCGCCTTGTTGGTTGCATCCCAACGCACATTAGCAATGTTGTTAGCCCAAGTGTCGGTAGAAGATGCTGTTGTGAGGAAATAATAGCGCTCCACTGGATCTTGTGACAAGTTGATAGGCAAGCCTTGACGGAACTCAAATGGACGAATAGGCAATGTGAGCAATGTAGTAGTACCGTCTTTCACATACAAGTATGCTTCTGCCTCACTATTACCATTATTCGTAATCGTTACCTCCTGACGCGCATATGCTCCCGTCTTAGCGGGCAAGGAGGTTACATCCAATGACAAATCATTGCTACTGAGCGAAATACTCAAATCTTTATTTACCACGGAATAGAGTACTACTTTTTGCGTAGTAGGTACTACATTACCCGCTGCATCTTTAGCTATTGGGATATATACTTTGCTGGTATTCGCTTTTACATTCTCCAATGCCGTTATACAGATATTTGACAATTGACCTGTAGATACATTACCTGCTGCATATGTAATACGGATTCGTTGGGTATTTGGACGCAAAGAATGTGTAAATGCTTCGTTTGCAGTAATTGCATCCAGATTGTATGTAGTAGTCCAAGCTGCACCATCCCACTCTTCGATACGCCAAGCATTTTCCGATACCAGCGGTGTGAATGTCAATTGATGAGGCACACCTGACAGAGCAATGGTCCAAGACGAAGTAGCTTCTGCGGTAGAGGCAAAAGATACCACAGCGTCTGCATAAATGACACTGGCTACTGGACTCGTTTCTACCGTCACATCTTTGTATGTACGCTCATTGTCCACGCAATAAGGCAAGATGCGTGGGTCAGCGTAGATATTGGATGTAAAGATTTTGCTATATGTTCCTTGTTTGAATTTGAAAGTAGCTGTATAAGTTTGAGACACATCTGCTGGAGTGCCAATCGTAGCCACATAGCCATTAGTTGGGTCTGTAGCGAGCGATTGAATCAAGTGGTTAGGATCAGATTCCACGGATAAAGTCCAAGATTCATTGCTATATGTAATGACTGGTTTGGTAGTAGTGGTGGAGCTGAAATAGAGTGTACCCCAGTTCCATGCCACTTGTGGCAAGATGGTAAGTCGAATTGTAAGTTCGGTTCCCTGCATAGCCACATCCGCAAGTTGTGTAGCTACAATTGTGATAACTTGTGGTTCATCTACTGTGGTCACCTCGTGTGCAATCAGGCGATAGTTGCCATTGTATGGTTCTATGGAAACTAATTCGCTGGTCGTCTCACCGTTGTAAGTAAAGGTCACTTTGTTACTATTACCCATAGTAACAAAGATGGCATCAATTGTTTGCGTTTGGAAGATGGAGTCACCCGTCACAGTGGTCAAGCTTGGTATAAACGCCAAACTGCTCTTTGATTTTTCACCAGTACCCATTAATGTAATGGTAATAGTGCTATCTACCTGTTGTGGGGTCGCATCGGTATAAGAGGCAGTTAGTTGAAGCGTTGCTGTTTGCGTACCTTCAGCGGTAGGAGTGTATGTCAGTTTTGCATCAGTAAGCAATGCATCACCTGCGCCATACTCAAATGTAAATGGATCAGCCACATTCTTTGTCCACGCGTTGGCAGGCAAGGTTTGTGCCACATTGTTGGTTGCTGGTGTGAGAATCACCGTAGCAATAGTAGGCATGTTCACATATCCCGCCATTGTGTATGACTTGGTGTAGTCATCAATCTTCACGGTGTCGCCCGCTTGACTAACAATAACCACGCTGAAAGCAGGTTTGTAATCTTCTGTTGCTTTCAAATCAATTTCTTTTACCTTCGTTTTTGTTTCTAAGGTCAGAGGATCTTTATAAGTAATCGTTACCGATATCTTACCCGTATTAGGATTAGCTACATTGTGCTTGCCCGTATATGTATATTTCACAGGAATAATAAGATTATCTCCCTCACACTTGTATAGCTTTCCGTCATAATTACCAACCAACGCGAATTGTGTTCCAGAAAGTTGCACAGAGAAACTCGTGATCTCTACACCACCATGCTCGATGATTTCTGCTACCACATTCTGTGTAGAATCTTTTGGCAAAGTAAGATAGAACTCAGTGCCTTTAGGATTACGCAAGTCGGCATCTGGAACTTCCCATTTGCCATCGCTATACATATAGGTTTCGCCTTCCTTGGCATCCGTACCACCCGAGCGTGTGCCATCCGCATTGCGCAACCATGCGTTGCAGACCGGAATGTTTTCTACCCAAGATACATCAGAACCAGTTTGAGTAATTTGATTGGTTGTCGTTTCAGTACCAATATGCTTAAAATTCATCACACCACCCCCATTGGATATAATGTTGGCACCAAAGGTACGCTCTAATGCATCTTCACTGGTATCAGTAAGCCCTGTTATATCACTACTATAGGTAGTAGTATAAAGCGCACCATTACCTTCCATGGTAAGTGTACCATCAATAATGAGTGTTGCATCCGTTAGTTTTTCTGGATAACGACATTGCATAGTAGCATCCAACCCGGAAACTTTATTGGTCGTGCGTATATTTGGAGTCCCATTATGAGATGCAGTATATGTAATTTGCTTGAGAGCATAATCACCAGAACCATTATATCCTTTCGATGCATCTAATGGTTGAGTATTCAACTCTCTATCATATACATACAGCTCATTTTGAATATTCAATTGAGAATTAGCAGTTACCTCCAGTGTTGACCCTGCCATAAACGCCACTTTGTATGGTATACTTAATTTCACATTATCTACCTTTACATCCATATTGCTATTGATAGGAAGAACATATTCGCGTGAATCTAATGAGTAATCGATTGTGAAAAGAATCTGAACTTTTACTTCCAAGTACATGTAACTCAATTCTGCTTCAGCATTATCTCCAGTACCTATCAAATTTATTTTTAATCGATCCGAAGTGGCATCATAGTATTTTTGAAGTTTCGTACCATTACCCAAAGCAAATAAGCCAAGATCGTCACCAGACGACATAGTAGTCACTACAGGTGAAGTAACAGGGAATGGACCAGAGACATCCACAGCAGTTGTAAGATACTCCGAAGCTCCATGTTCCAATTCTAACATCGTCTCTATGTTTTGTATATAATATTGACCATCAGGGAAAACCTCGTAGTCATTTCCTACAAGACCACCAGTCATCATTGCAGTACCACCACGCCAGTCTGTCAATTGGAATGCTTCGTAAACACTTGAGCCCGTTTTTGCAGTTACTTTTGACTGCAATGGATCGTCGCCTGTGATATATCCTAACACATGCAATATACCACCTGCATTAACTTGGATATGACTACCATTCGCCATATGAATTTGTCCATAACCCGTTGGGCGACCTGTATAACCCTGTTGAGGCGATAACGCCGAATAAACAGATATATTACCATTAACTTGTATGGTAGTTCCAGACTCTATTGTCAGTTTGCACACACACATTGGTGTAGGCGTTGGAGGAGTTTCAATATAGTCCGATTTTGTGGTGTTACCCAATAAGTAGGTATAACTTATCTGTTTTGCTTCAGTAGTGCTTGCTGTACCTGCGAGCTTGGATTTATCTAATCCTGGTACCAATAAGGTATATCCAGCAGGAATGGTATATGTACCTGAAGCTGGTTTTGGTAGTATCCATTCATACTTGTATGTAGCAGGTCGTGTAATCGCACTGCCCAAACCATCTCCATTCATCTTTACATTCACAGTACCAGGTTGATATACAGCCACCACTGTTTTGCCCAATTCTGCTGCTTTCGCGAATGCACGATCCCAATCGTTACAGATTACATCTGTACCTACAACTATAAACTTAGCATAATTCGTTGGAATAAACTCAGGCTGTACCACTGCGCTACCAGTAAAGGTGGTGGAGATAACAGCAACGCCATCAGCTACATCATCGTATAAATAGTACAATGTATCAGCCATTGTCACTTTCAGTCGCTTCAACTCATAATTTGTCACAGGAGCAAACTCAAACCTAAACGAGAACGCATCATCATTATCCAATGTAATCTTTGTAGTATCAGTTATTGAGTTACTCATTAAATATGTATTGTCAAGCTCTGTTTGATAGGCAGTATAGGTACCATTAGGTGCACCAACCAACTTGATTTGTTGTTGTTCCTTCACAGTAAAGTAAACCACATTAGTAGCACCAGCTCTACTTCCACCTACTGTGGTCAATTTTATTGTTCCTCCATCACCTTGTTCGGCATCCGCAGTAGCAGTAATCGTTAGCGTCCACTTGGTATTATCGTCACCTTGTGTGACCGCGTATGTAAAGTGACTTGCTTGATTACTTGTTAGCGTAGGAGTAACATCGTCTGCACCACCATATACAGTAAAACTGACACTACCGGTCGTTGCAGAGCCTTCTGTTTTGACAAGTGTCATATTGTCCTTCGCCAATGTTATTACTTTGTCGAATACTGCTGCAATCCTATATTGTTCTTCTCCACTTTCTGTTGAAGATGCCTTTACTGTCGCAGAAGTATTATTAGAAATTGTAACTGCTCCTTGTGTGACAATCCACTCCTTAAGATAGCTATCACTATCAGGAGTCGCATTAATGGTAAATGTTAAATTACCGCCTGGAGTATTTTCAGAATCCTTCTGTTCTTCATATTGGTTGATCTTTCCCACATACACAGTACCATTACCCGTACCCGTAGTGGAGACATCTACATACAACCGTGCGTAATAATGGTCATTGTTGGCATAGACCGCCGAAATGGTCAATAACAGACTCAATACAAGCATCAATCGCTTGGTTGGAGCGAAGATTGCTTTAATCATTTGAGAAAACATTTTTTTCATTTTTTTATTTTTTATTGTTAATATTCTATATTCAAGACCGCTCCGCTGTTAGACCGCCTACGGCTGTTAGACCATTTCATTGTCGGACCGCTTCGCTGTCGGATTACATTTTCGTTATTCTTCTGAACTTTCTTCAATCGGACGAATATAGTCACTTGCCTTGATAGAGGTTACTACGCTCTCACCAATAGTTGTTTCTAATTGCATTCGTGCTGCCTTCGCCACATTTCCACCCTCTTTGGCTATCTGCATATTTTGCTTCAAACTCTTGGGATTTCTGCGTTTCGATATCTCCGTTGTAGAAGCTTCTGCTAAAGTATTAAGCGCTAATTCTATGGTGGACATATTATCTCGCAAATTCTCTTTAGTCAATCCCTTAAATTGCTTATATTCCTTTGTTGTCTTACCACTCCAAGTTTTCGTAATCAAATCAGTTAACAGCGCGAAATCACGCCCCTCAGTCATTCCCGAACGCTTCCATTCATTGGTTAGTTCATTTCGAGCATCAATCGACTTTATGCGATTAGCTATCCACTTCTCCGAATACCCCAATTTCTTATAATCCGCTACAGCCTGCTGTATCGAACGCTCAGGATCTATCATCTGATGAATCCGTTCGCCACCCACCTGTGCCAGCCACTGTTTTATAGGCTCTGCTTTCTTACTTGGTACTGATTGAACAATACGCAAAATTCCCTCTAAATCAGCAACATCAGTCAAACGCATTTTGCCATCAGAAGCAGGAAGTTTCAACTGGTTACAATTTGTAACCGTTTCATTCCCCTCCTTTGAAAGTCTGTTTTTCAAAACTTTCCAATAAGTGCGTCCGTCAGCACTCTCTGTTAATACTCCGATAACATCCACCACAGAGAAGAAATATTTTTCCTTCTCATCATCCCAAGCAACGCGTATCTTTGCGTTGTCAAAGAGTTGTATTTGCGTTTCTATTCCCATATTTTTTTTGCGGCGGAGCCGCGTTTATTTACTATTTGACAATTTACAGTGTACTATTTACTAACTATATATTGCTTTATCACGATTATCATCCACGCTACGACCATTAGGATATGACTCCAGTCCACTAACACATGTCCCCAAATAGTCATCGCAGCCATCGCAAGGCACCAAATTGTTAACACCCCTGCATATGGCAATGCCCAATACTTGCGCCAATGCCAAAAGATAAGTGGCAAGGGGTTGAAAGGAATTATTAGCCAGTTCCAATCTGTGCAGCAGAGGTCGGAGAAGCATATCAGATAGGTCATAAAGCAACCTACAAGGGTCTGCGCTGCCAACACCAGCCAATCGAAATAGGGGCGTTTCCACAAGAGGTTAGCAATGGATAATATGAGCAACAGGATTGCCAAAACCATTGGCGTAAACCATCCGTCTGCTACTTTCGGTTCGCCCTCTACTAATATGTTAGGTTCGCTCGCCAACAATGGCTTGCCATTCACTTTGGCTTGCTGCCAAGCATGGACTAAATCGGTAGGGATAATCAATTGTCTTTCACCTACGAGAGGTTCATCAGCTTCATTACCCACAATCAACAAGGCAAAGAACTGCACCCATAATGCCCTCTGCGAATGTTTGATACATAACTCACGCGCCGTTGGCGAGTTTTTGTACAACGATCTATCATACACAATCACTGTTTCGCCCAATGCTTCCTTCACAAACTCCAATGCGGTGGTAGCACAACCGCGGTGGTAGTAGTCGTAAGGAAGACGAATGCCTTCCGCCAAATGCTCATCCAAGACGCGCCAAAGTTCGCGCTTGACCTCTATAGGGAGGTTGAGCGTGTATTCATATACCCCACGACCTTCTTCGCGATACTGGGCGCAGTAGTCTTCCACAGGTATAGCAAACAAGCCCATCATCAGTTTGCCCGCAAGGAAGTCCAGCACTCTGTTTTGTACGCCCTCGCTCTCGTAAGAGAAGCAGTAGTCCATACCAAAGGCAGGGCATTGCAAGCGGAGGCAGGCATGACCGAGAACAGAGTACATCACCGTGCCTGGGTCTGCCACCAAGAGCGAAGCGATAACAAAATCCTCTGCCGTTCGGTCCACATGGTCGTTGAAGACCGTATCCACATACTGCCCCTCTGCATCCACGATCTGTGCGGACACGGAGAAAGGACCTGCTACGAGGAGCAGGAGAGAGAGGAACAATATTTTTAATTTACAAATTGACAATTTACTATGTACAATTTATGTACAATTGGGTTATTTTATGTTGTTAATAATATTCTTGTTTTTGCTCGCAGAGCGAGCGGTGTATAGTGTAGAGTGTAAAGTGTAAAGGCTGGGAACCTTTATCGCTTCGCTCTAAACTGTTTTTATGTTGTTCGCCCGAGGGCGAGGTTAGTCAGTTTACAGTTAACAATTAATACTTAATATCTCTTACCTTTTTCTGTCAAACGATAACTTTGATTTTTGCTTTTGGGTTTATCTGGTATCGTCATTTCTAATAAACCCGCTAACAATGCTGGTTGTAAGTAATACTGTGTAAAATGTT
>JAZSGL010000106.1:0-8076 GCA_045532735.1 Paludibacteraceae bacterium
TACAACTATGTCAAAAGCATTACTTATGATTCTCGACGGCTGGGGAATCGGAAACAAATCACAAGCCGACGCTATCTCTTGCACTCCAACCCCACACTGGGACGCATTGTTGGAGAAGTACCCACACAGCCAACTTCAAGCCAGTGGCGAAAATGTAGGTTTGCCTGATGGACAAATGGGTAACTCCGAAGTAGGTCACCTCAACATCGGCGCAGGTCGCGTGGTATATCAAGACCTCGTGAAGATCAACCACGCTTGCAAAGATGGTAGCATCCTCGAAAATCCAGAAATCAAATCTGCTTTCGGCTATGCCAAAGAGACAGGCAAGAAGCTCCACCTTATGGGTCTTACCTCTAACGGTGGTGTACACTCTTCTTTCGACCACCTGTTCTACCTCTGCGACATTGCCAAAACCTACGGATTAGACGGCAAAACCTTTATCCATTGCTTCATGGATGGTCGTGATACCGACCCTAAGTCTGGTCTTGGTTTCATTAATCAACTCCAACAACACTTGGCTATCAGCTGCGGCGAGATCGCTTCTATTCAAGGTCGTTTCTACGCCATGGACCGCGACAAACGCTGGGAGCGCGTGAAAGTGGCTTACGACTGTATCGTTAAGGGCGAAGGCAAAGCAGCAGAAGACATGCTCAAAGCCGTAGAGGATAGCTACGCAGAAGGTGTAACCGACGAGTTTATCAAACCAATCGTGCACGTACGTGATGGCAAGCCAGTGGCTACCATCGAGGAAGGTGATGTGGTGATCTTCTTCAACTACCGCAACGACCGCGCGAAAGAGCTCACCATCGTGCTCACTCAACAAGACATGCCTGAGAATGGTATGACCACCATTCCTAACTTGCAATACTATTGCATGACCCCATACGATTCTTCTTTCCAAGGCTTGCACATCCTCTTCCCAAAAGAGAACGTACAAAACACCATGGGTGAGATCGTAAGCAATGCGGGATTGAAGCAACTCCGTATCGCTGAGACCGAGAAGTTCGCACACGTGACCTTCTTCTTCAACGGCGGCCGCGAGGCAGAGTACGCAGGCGGGGAGCGTATCTTGATACCTTCACCAAAGGTGGCTACCTACGGCCTCCAACCTGAGATGTCTGCTCCTGAGGTGACCGAGGCACTTTGCGAGGCATTGGACACACAAAAATACGACTATATCACCCTCAACTTCGCCAACGGCGACATGGTGGGTCACACGGGCGTATATACTGCTATTGAGAAGGCGGTTAAAACTATCGATGAATGCGTAGATAAAGTGGTGAATACAGCTCTCAAGAACGACTACGAGATCATTATCATCGCTGACCACGGCAACTGCGACAACGCTATCAATGCAGACGGTTCACCTAATACAGCGCACTCGCTCAACCCAGTACCATTCGTATATGTGAGCAAAGAGCACACCGATGCACAATTGAAAGATGGTATCCTCGCTGACGTGGCTCCATCCCTCTGCCACATCCTCGGCATCGAGCAACCAGCAGAAATGACAGGACATAATCTCATTAAGAATTAAGACCGCGCTCCGCGCTGTTAGACCGGGCTATGCCTGTTAGACCGCCCTATGGGCTGTTAGATTTCTAAGGTCTAACAACGAACGAAGTGAGTGATCTAACAATGTAATGGTCTAACTTCTAACAGCGCAGCGATCTAAAAACTAGAATATATGGCTTTACAATGTGGAATAGTGGGTCTGCCTAATGTCGGCAAATCGACCCTCTTTAATTGCCTTAGCAATGCCAAGGCACAATCTGCTAACTTCCCTTTCTGCACCATCGAACCTAATGTAGGCGTGATTACCGTACCCGACGAGCGTCTTATCAAGCTCGGCAAACTCTGCAAAAGAGAACGCGGCGTTATCCCTACCACCGTTGAAATCGTAGATATTGCGGGATTGGTCAAAGGCGCAAGCAAGGGCGAAGGACTTGGAAATAAGTTCCTCGCGAATATCCGCGAGACAGATGCAATTATCCATGTACTCCGTTGCTTCGACGACGATAACGTGGTACACGTAGATGGTAGCGTAGATCCTATCCGCGACAAAGATATCATTGATGCAGAGCTCCAACTCAAGGACCTTGAGACCGTGGAGTCACGCATCCAAAAGATCGAGAAGCAAGTGCGCGTCGGAGGTGACAAACAAGCCAAAGTTGCCCTCGATGTTCTTCTCAAGTACCGCGACGCACTCTCACAAGGCAAGTCTGCTCGCACCGTGGAACTCATCAACAAGGACGAAGAACTCGTTGCCAAAGAAACGATGCTTCTGACCAGCAAACCAGTGCTTTATGTCTGCAATGTGGACGAGAACTCTGCTGTCAACGGTAATAAATATGTGGAGCAAGTACGCGAGGCTGTCAAGGACGAGAACGCGCAAGTGCTTATCGTAGCAGCTAAGATTGAGAGCGAGATTGCCGAACTCGAGACTTACGAAGAGCGTCAGATGTTCCTCGATGAAATCGGACTTTCAGAGTCAGGTGTAAGCCGATTGATCAAAGCAGCATACGCTTTGCTCGAGCTTCGCACCTTCCTCACCGCAGGTAGCGACGAGGTGCGTGCGTGGACTTTCAAGGCAGGTAGCAAGGCACCTCAATGTGCAGGTGTCATCCACTCTGACTTCGAACGTGGTTTCATCCGTGCTGAGGTAATTAAGTACGAGGATTATATCGCACTCGGTGGTGAGTCCGCTTGCCGTCAAGCAGGTAAACTCGGCATCGAAGGCAAAGAATACATCGTGCAAGATGGCGACATCATGCACTTCCTCTTTAATGTGTAATTAAAGACCTTAAGGACTTTAACGACTTTAAGGACCTTATAAGTAGATAAAATAATGCTTGATTTTCTAAATACTTGGCTCGCCCACGGCGGTTTTTGGGTGGCTATTCCGCTCATTGTCTTGGGGTGTGCAGCACTCATCAAGGGTGCTGACTTCCTCGTGGAAGGCGCTTCAGGATTAGCTAAAAAATATGGTGTGAGCGATATCGTGATCGGTCTTACTGTTGTGGCATTTGGCACCAGTATGCCCGAGTTTGTGGTGAATATGGTAGCCGTAGGGCAAGGAAGCACCGAGATAGCTATCACTAATGTCCTTGGTAGCAATATCATCAACATCTTCGTGATTTTGGGCTTTACTGCACTCATTTACCCCATTTCATCGCAAAAATCCACCCGCCGATTTGATATACCATTCAGTATGTTAGCAGCTCTTCTCGTATTGCTCTTTGCAGTGTATAACAGCCCATCGTGGTTGGAGATTAAGCATCCATTTAACATGAGTATTGCCGATCCAACCCTCAGCGACTTAGGTTCTATCCAAATGGGACAAGGCAATGGTGGGTTTATTTCAGGCGTTGGTGGTAGTATTCTGCTTATCTTCTTCCTGATTTTCCTCTGGCACAACTTCAAAGGTATTGGTAGTGTCCCACAAACAGAGAGCAACGAAGACTACAAACCCATGTCTGCTCGTCGTGCGCTTGCACTCATTATCGGCGGTTTGATAGGCTTGGTTGTAGGTGGCGAAGTGATTGTCAAGAGTGCCACCTCTATCGCACAATCGCTTGGCGTAAGCGATGCGATCATTGGTCTCACCGTAGTGGCTTTGGGTACATCGCTCCCAGAACTTGCCACCTCTTGCATGGCGGCTTTCAAGAAGAACTGCGATATTGCCCTCGGCAATGTCATCGGTAGTAATATCTTCAATATCTTCTTTATCCTCGGTACGAGCGCATGCGTCAAAGCATTGCCAGGTTACCATGGATTGGAGATAGATGCCATGATGGCAGCATTGGCTAGTTTGCTGGTGATACTCTTCGTATATACCAACAACAAACGCGAGATCAAGCGTTGGCACGGAGCTATTCTCCTACTTACCTACGCTGCTTATCTTGCCTATCGTATAATAACATTATAAATAGCCTACCACTTCTCCCTCCCTAAAGGGAAGGGAAAAAGGAAGGGGATGATACGAGTATAATTAATATGGTAGAAATAAGTCCAATACTGATTCTCCCTTTTTTTGGTACCGCTTTGGGCGCAGCCATGGTCTTTTTGCTACGAGGCAAGATGAGCGACCTGCTGCGTAAGTTGCTCTTGGGTTTTGCTTCGGGCGTGATGGTGGCTGCATCGGTATGGTCGTTGCTAATCCCCAGTCTTGAGATGGCTGAGCGGCAGGGGGGAGTAACATGGTTGCCTGCTGCGGTGGGATTTTTATTGGGTATTCTATTTTTGCTATTATTGGATACTCTGATCCCTCACTTGCATATTGGATCGGATAAGCCTGAGGGACTGACGCGCAACTGTCAATGGAAGCGCACCACCATGCTCTCGGTGGCAGTCACCCTGCACAATATCCCTGAGGGTATGGCAGTGGGAGTGATACTAGCAAGTGCGATGGCTGAAGGCAGTATGATTCCGATATCTGCCGCATGGGCGTTAGCGATAGGTATTGCAATACAGAATTTCCCCGAAGGGGCGATCCTCTCTATGCCACTTCATTCAGAGGGTATGGGTAAGGGGAAAGCTTTTGCTATAGGTGCATTGTCTGGAATAGTCGAGCCTATAGCAAGTATATTAACTATGTTGCTAATCGGATTTATCTCTCCTGCCTTGCCTTATCTGTTGGCTTTCGCTGCAGGAGCAATGATGTATGTAGTAATTGAAGAATTGATACCAGAAGCTCAAGCTGAGCCTCATAGCAATATCCCTACGTTAGGTTTTACCGCAGGGTTTGTGTTGATGATGGTGTTGGACTACGCACTATAAGACACGTATGGTGTAGTGTAGGGGTAGAGTATTCATAAGTAAACAAATTAACAAATGAATCATATTCAAGACATAGAGATTATGGCGCCAGTAGGCTGCTGGGAGAGCCTTGCAGCAGCCATTGAAGCAGGCGCAACCAGTGTGTACTTTGGTATAGAGCACTTGAACATGCGTTCGCGTTCTTCTGCAAACTTTACCACACAAGATTTGCACACTATTGTAGAGCGTTGTCAAGCGGTAGGTGTGAAGACTTACCTCACGCTCAATACCGTGATGTACCCTGAGGATCTGCCACTGATGCGCGAGATAGTGGATCATGCTAAGGCTGCGAATATGTCGGCTATTATTGCTTCGGATATTGCTGCCTTGCAATATGCATTTCAATCGGGTGTGGAGGTTCACTTGTCCACTCAGCTCAATATTGCCAACACTGAGGCGTTGAAGTTCTATGCGCAGTATGCCGATGTGGTGGTGCTTGCCCGTGAGCTTAATATGGAGCAAGTGGCTAGTATCTATCGCGATATTATTGAGCAAGATATTCGTGGTCCTAGGGGTGAACTTATTCGAATCGAGATGTTCTGCCACGGAGCTCTTTGTATGGCTGTGAGTGGCAAATGTTACCTTAGTCTTAATCATTTTGGTGCAAGTGCTAACCGTGGTGCTTGTATGCAAATATGCCGCCGTGGATATGTGGTAAAAGACAAGGAGAGTGATCTTGAATTGGAGGTGGACAACCAGTATATTATGTCGCCTAAAGACCTCAAAACTATCCATTTCCTCAATAAGATGCTAGACGCGGGCGTACGCGTATTAAAGATAGAAGGTCGCGCGCGCGGGGCTGAATATGTAAAGACTGTTATAGGGTGCTACAAGGAGGCTGTGGACCTCTGGCTGAATGATAAAGATATATGGGCTACAGAAGCTATAGAAACGCATATAGAAGGCTGGAATACTCGTTTGGCGCGCGTATTCAATCGCGGCTTCTGGGATGGGTATTATCAGGGTCAAAAACTTGGCGAATGGACGCATAAGTATGGTTCGCGTGCCACTCGCAAAAAAGTATTCGCAGGAAAATGTACAAACTTCTTCAAGAATATATCTGTGGCAGAGTTTTATTTGGAGGCTGCAGCGCAGATTAAAGAAGGGGATGAATTGCTCATTACTGGTGAGACTACGGGTGCTTATGAAACAGTGGCTCATGACATGCATGACGCCAAAGGCAACCCTCAGACGGTGATAGAGAAGGGGAATTACTTTGCTATTAAGACGGATAAGATTATCCGTCGCGGAGATAGAATATTCCTACTAAAGATAGAGGATTTAGATAACTAAAAATACGGGCGTATAAGCCCGTATTTTTGTTTTTATAAGCGATGCCGTATCGAAGCGGTAGATTTTATTTTATCTCACGAATGGCAGCGTTGTAAATAGCGTTAGCTAGCACCTGAATGAATTCTTGACCCTCTTTGTGGGTATATCCGTTGGTCATCGCTACGATGCCCCAAGCATCGGCGGGGCTCCACATCATTATGCTACGCAATCCATAGGCGTCGCCCGTATGCCCCACTGGGTAGTTACCTGGTGTATTGTACCGAGGATCATCTAGGAAATCGACAAACTCCATAAGACATAATCCGTATTGGTCTTCGTAGTAGTCATCTGTTTGTTTGATCCATACAGGTGTCTGCATTGTCTTGGCGCTCTCCTCAGAGATGATATGTACGCCATTGAGTTCGCCGTAGTTCATATGCATCATCATGTAAACCGCTAGGTCGTGTGCAGAGATTTTTACACCGCCTGTTGGCGAGAATATAGGTGCTGAATACCCCATGGTGTAGTTGTCCAATCGGTGTGCTACGCTACTGTATGCATTGGACTTTATATACTCACCATTTATGCGGCGGTAGATTGACGCAATCTTGGTTGTATCTAACTCATCTACGTTATGTCCTCCATACAGACCAAGACGATGTATTACGCTGTCTTTCACGTACTTATCAAATCGAATGCCGGACATATTCTCAAGTATTGTACCTGCAAGGTTGAGCCCTAAATTAGAGTAGTTGTATCCCTCTCCTGGTTTGTATTCAAAGTACGAATCCGCGCAGTTTCCATTCACAACTGGATTGAGGTGGTCGAGGGTGGAATAGTCCTCTTTGTCGCGGATGCTAGCTGTGTGTGAGAGCACCATACGTAGGGTGATAGGTATCTCAGGATGGTATGGATTGCGTATTTGGAATCCTATTAAATCGCTCACGTCATCATCTAGCGAAATAATGCCACGCTCTACCAATTGAAGTAGCGAAGTGGCTGTAAATGATTTAGAAATAGATGCGATACGCATTATGTGCTCATTGGTGAGCGGTGTTTTGTCCTCTAGGTTAGCATAGCCAAATGACTCATTGTAGACGATTTGACCATTTTTGACCACGGCTGCAGATATACCTACAACCTCAAATTCGTTCATTACATTCTTGATCGCTTCATTGGCTCTTTCCTCCATCGTTGGAGCGCAACTCGGCATGGACAGCATCATGGATGCTGCTACTGCCATAAACAAATGATTGATACGCATATAGATTGTGTTTTTAAGGTTGAACAATGCAAAGGTAGTGATTATTTTCGATATACGCAAAGATTTGGTGTTTTTTCTTAAAACTATTTGTAAATAGGATGGGGAAATATGTTCTAGTTTTTGTACAAAATGGCTTAAAATTGGTATGTTTTTTTTGTTTAAAATTACTAAAAAAGCCTCGTGATAACTTCAAAATTCGACGAATTATTATACAATTTTGAATGTAATTTTAGGATGTTTTTTGAGTGATTTTAGATGGGTTTTGAGTGTGTTCTTTGTGGATGTTGAAAAGTTGTGTAAGTGCTTGAAAAATGCTAGTTTAAGAAGTTAAATGTCCCTAAATTTTTAATGAAAAATAAGGTGTTTTTGTAAAGTCGAAGTGACAAAAAGGAAAATTAACCATTTTTGAGCAAAAAAAAAGCACTTTTTCCGCTGATTATTTGGTGGTTTCGAGAAAAAGTAGTACCTTTGCATGCTTTTTCGCGGCGCGTGAACGTGCGTGTATATGTGTAAGTGACGGGAGAGCGATGAAGAAAAGTAAAACAAAACGTTTAAATTAACATAAATTATTAACCAAAATTAAAAGTTAAAATGCCTACAATTCAACAATTAGTTAGAAAAGGAAGAGCAGAACTTATCGACAAGAGCAAGTCTCCAGCATTGGACAGCTGCCCACAACGTCGTGGCGTATGTGTACGTGTTTACACAACAACTCCTAAGAA
>JAZSGL010000010.1:0-5807 GCA_045532735.1 Paludibacteraceae bacterium
TATGAGCACTCCATCAATGGAGACTTCGATATAGAGAGGTAGTTTATTCCAATCCAACTCATCGAAGGTATTGGCATCGCCTACGCTTAGCGAAAGCACTCCGAAATCATTGCTTGTGGCCTTTTGCTGTGTGGTGTAGACAGTAACGTCTTCGCTATTGGTCAGTTTGATGTCTACAGTTACGGTTTCTCCTGCTCGAGGCTGGCCTGTGGCGGAATTGAGCAGACTTACTTGATAGCCGATTTGGGCAAATGTTATGTTTGTTACAAACAACAATAATACTATAACACTATATCTTTTCATAATATTTTATCTAAATCCTTCTTGATTAATAATCAGAATGTCTTCTTCTGAAAGATAGAATCCATCTACATAATAAGTATAATAAGCATTCGTTGTTTCCGGGTTTCTTCTCAGAATCACATTATCACCATTTATGTAGAATTTTCCCGAATCAATTATAAGAGAGCCATCATAATTCTGCTCCAACTTATAAGTTCCATCTTTTGAAAAAGACAATGTTGTAATTTCATGATAACGTCCCTCGTATTTCCAAGTTCTAGACGCCAAGAACTCCTTTGTCAGTACAAACCCACTTTTCTTGGCATACTCAGCTATGGGAACACTTAGTACTTGGCTTTTGGCTATGAGCACTCCATCAATGGAGACTTCGATATAGAGAGGGAGCTTGTTCCAATCCAACTCATCGAAGGTATTGGCATCGCCTACGCTCAGCGAGAGCACACCGAAGTCATTGCTCGTGGCCTTTTGCTGTGTGGTGTAGACTGTAGCGTTTTCGCTATTGGTTAGCTTGATGTCTACAGTTACGGTTTCTCCTGCTCGTGGCTGACCTGTGGCAGAATTGAGCAGGCTTACTTGATAGCCTATTTGGGCATATATTTGACCTGTTGTAAGAAAAAGCAAGAATAATTTACAAATAAACTTTCTCATAAAAATATTATTTAAACAATCTACCCTCACCAGAAAGACTAAGCCCATTGATCTGAGGAAGATAGAAGTAATTATATACATATTCATCTTCACCACTTCCATAAACACCCACAATTCCACATTCAACTATATAGAATTTTCCTGTAGAAGAATATGAATACCCTTCAATATTAGTTATCACATGAGAACAATCTCCATTAATACTGAAAGTCAAAACATGCGTTGAATATCCATTTGTCCATCTCCAAGTTTTCGAAGCTAAAAACTTTTCCGTCAGTACAAATCCACTCTTCTTGGCATACTCAGCTACGGGGACGCTCAGCACTTGACTCTTGGCAATGAGCACGTCATCAATAGATACCTCAATATACAGAGGCAACTTATTCCAATCTAACTCATCGAAGGTTTTGGCATCGCCTACGCTCAGCGAGAGCACACCAAAGTCATTACTTGTGGCCTTTTGCTGTGTGGTATAGACTGTAGCGTTTTCGCTATTGGTTAGTTTGATGTCTACGGTCACGGTCTCTCCTGCCCGTGGCTGCCCTGTGGCAGAATTGAGTAGGCTTACTTGGTAGCCGATTTGGGCATGAGCGACAATGCTTGGCATTACCGCCAACAAAAGGATAAGGATATATTTATAAGTTTTCATATTGGCATGAATTATTGTTTGATTAATGTATATTCTTTTGCATCTTTCTTGAAGCGGATAGTAAGCGACTCGTCATCCATTGAAACAATGGTAAACACGAGGGTTTCTCCATCTGCCAGAGACAGTAGCACATCACCGCTTTGTGGTTGGTTGATAGTGTAAGTGAAATCGGCACTTGTACCGTCCTTCGTAATGGAGCCTTTTTTATCGTCATCAAAAGTCAATTCTGTATATACCCCATCGATATCACCAGCCCATGTCACAGCAAGTGATTCATGAACATCGCTTCCAATGTATGTACCACCTATACTTATTATTGGAGGAAAGGTGGTATTGAAAACTGTGTCAATGGGAATGGTAGGCATGAATGGTCCGGTCGTATAATGCGTAGAGTCTACAGTCTTCTCCCCTATAAATGGATAGCCAGAAAGGAAACTTGTCGGGCCATTTGTCCCATGGAAAACGACAAACTGCAGATTGTTGTCGGTCATTACCTTTTTGGGTTCTGCTTTAACTACATATCCAGCATAACGGAATTTAGGCTGTAGAATAAGTCCTTTGGCTTCCTCCTCGGTGGCCAAGTTTATTGTAGTAATAGTATCAACGCCTTGAGGAGGGTCCTGCACAATGCCGTCAGCAGGAGTCTCGCTTGCATAAATACTATCTGCCCAGATTTCCTCTACTACCGTCTGGTCCTCAGTCAACAAGTCAAATCCCATTTCTACAGAATGGGGAATCTCATTCACAGAGGTCGTCGCCATGGAAACCTCTGCCTCTATCCCATCATTGGTTTCTTCAAGAATACCGACAGCGCGAGTCTGTTCGTATTCGGGAAATAAGTTGATTTCTCGCTTCAAGAAACTACGGCTATCAGCAAACACCTCATTCTCATTGTTTCCACCCCATAAATAGGTATATCCACCATATTCTAACTTAAGGCATGACGAAATTACAGCCTTACCATAAGGTTCGGAATCATACTCTTCACTCAGTTGTTGTATAACACCTATTCCAAATTCTCCTTCGAGATGAGGTCCGAAACGTCCTCTCAATCTGGCTCCAGCAAGTTCCAAAGGAAAACCTAACTCAAACTGCACACCTATACCAAAGTAAATATCTCCATTCAGTGTGATATCTATCTGTGCTCTATCATTTTGAGCAAAAGATTTATGATGGGGATTATTGAACTCATATCGGTTGCCACTCCTACGTATAATCTCAAAACTTTGACTATAGTCTCTCCACAACTGATAATTGAAAGTCAATTCTGCTTTTAAGTCCAAGAAGAAAGTAAATGTAAGTTCAGGATACATTATTCCTAGAATTGGGGGTATCCTCACTGGTGCAATAGTCCTTTCTATTTCTACAGGTTCTGTATCATCAAGTCGGATAGTATTCTTATAATGCAGTGTAGCATTGTTAAGGTCAATTCTTCCATAATAGTATCCAATGAAAGGATTGCTCACAAAACGTCCAGTAAGACGTGTTCCTCCGTTGACTTCCAACGTAATAGGACCTTCTTCTATAGTACCATTCAATTCAATATTCTCATCGAAATTAGCTTCGCGAGTAACGGTTTGCATCTCTAACTCTCCCGCCCAAAACAGCTTTTCAAACACCTCATCAAACTCGGCCTTGCGCACGCATACAATCGTGCCATTGACCTGCTCCACCTTAGCACAAAGTCCGTTGGGGAAGATGTCGCTCTCCTGAGCAGGAAAGAAGAGACCTGTACCCTCTTTAGGAATGATATTGGCTGGTGTATGCGCCTTGTAATGGATGTATGTACCATCGTAACTCTCTATCCATTCCAGATGCGTGGCATCTATAGCCATAGCATCCTTCTTATACTCCATAGCATTGCGACAGCCATAGGTGACACTGTCAATCTCTTCTATAGGTACATACAGAGTAGTATCTTTGGCATAGAACACTTGAGATACCAAAACATCATACACGATGCTATCGGCATCCATATACGAACAGACGATGCTATCCACCTCACTGGCGTAAAACAGGTTTACCTCACCCGTATTACGGAATACCAACAACTGGTCATTCTCATCGGCAGCAAAAGTGGACATAGCACCTATCAATGCTGCGAATATTATCATCACTCTTTTCATGGCAATACGATTTGGAGGGTTTCACTTCCTACACGTAGCAGATAGACTCCCGTCTGGAACCTCGACAGATCTATTGCCAATCCGCTCTTGTCTCTATATATAATATGTATAGGCAATTCCTTACCGTCAAGTGAGTAGAGATTCACCGCCTCATCGGCCTTCGAGGTAGCAATGTATGCAACCTTTCCCTCCAGAGAGTAACTCAGTTTATCCACACCTTCGGGCGAAGATATGTCGGCTGCATTAACGTCGAGCGTATACTTGCTGATATTGGAAAGCTGGAAGCGCTCGGTTGACACCGTCAAAATCCCCTTATTGATGGTAATCTTGGGATTCTCGGTCAGCAAGAAATATACATTACTTCCCGACTTCAAATGAATGTTCAGATACTTGCGCTGCTCGGCAAACATGCTGATGGGCACACAGCATAGCAGTAGCCATGCCAATACATAGGAAAACCTTTTCTTGTTCATAATAGTTATATTATTTGTGTATATACCCTATTATGAAGAGGCGTGCAGTACGAGTATTTAAAACGGGAACGTGGTACTGCATTGCCACGTCTAAGTCGGAGGTCGTAGGAAGTACCTTTAATCAGAGAATATGGAAATAGCAGCCCACGCTATACACGTGAGGAACCACTATGCCTTCTCTCTGATTAGTCTTGAATTTCCTACGTTCCCGACTATGAGACAAGCATAACGCTTCTTCAATAAATCAAAAAGTCGGTGGAGCGCACTCCACTCATCGGCAAAAGTACAACTAAATTCTGAATTCTAAATTATGAATTGTAAATTATTTTTAATGTTTTAGAGCAGGACACGCGACGCGTTTACGATAACGTTAAAACAGACTATGGCTGTACGATGACGCCGATGCGAGATGAGCATCGGTTCTCGAACGAGTCGAGGGCTTCGCTATTGACGACGGCTGAAGCTTTAGCTTCACGAAGGAGTGCTGCTTGCAGCTAAAACGATGACTAAGCAGCGGAGCTGCTGGTTTAGAGTTTAGTGTTTAGTGTTTAGAGTTGCAGATTTTTAGTGTACAAAAATACTCCCGAACTCAAGGGTTCGGGAGTACATTGTATATGGGTTGGGGCAGATTACATATCTTCCAGCGAGAGGCAAGTGGTGTCTATCTTATATTTGAAGAACAGTTTGGTGCGGATGGCCTCTACCTTTTCCATGAAGGCTTCAGGCTTGAAGTTCTTACGCTGACGCTTCACCTCGGCCAGGAGCACGCGCTTTTCGTTGAGGTGGATGGCTACGATGTCTATTTCGTTTTGTGCCGTATCCTTACCCTTCGAGGTTTCCCACCATGAGCCGATATTGCGATAGAGCTGCTGCTCGCGTAGTTGCTCGCGGAAGTATCGCTCCAATGTCAGCCCCGAGTAGGTGGTGTAGTCGTCCTTGATGATTTTGGCCAGGGCAGCGTGCATCCCCGATTGTATGAGGTCTTGATTCTTCACTATATAGCGGAACCAGAAGCGCAGGAAATTGTCGGCAATCTCATAGCGCACCGTCTGCGTACCCTCCTTGGCAAGGATGGGACGCTTCTTGGCGATGATATCATAATCTGCTTCAAGGCGTTGCAAGAGCCCGCCCACACTGCTCCCGCCCACAGCATCGGAAATCTCTGATGCCGTGTTGCGCCCCGAAGCGATGGCCGACAAGATGACATAGTAGTTACCATACTTCTTGCCAAACTCCTGTATGAGCAAGATGTTTCCCTCTTCGAGGAAGATGGAGTTTTCGCTGGTGATGTAGTCGACCATCTTCTCCATGGTATAGCAGCCGCGATCAAGCAATATCTCTATATACTTGGGCACACCGCCGGTGAAGGTGTAGAGTGCCAAGAGGTCGTCGTTGCTGTACTCGGGGGCATGGTCGGCAAGGATTTCCTTGAGCACACTGGTGGCAAAGGGTTGCAACTTGATAATGCTGTCGGCGCGGCCATAGAGCGGCTCCTTGTATTCCATGAAGATGCGGTGCATCAGTGTGTATACCGATCCGCTTACGATAAGGTTGACGTGTGTGGTGTCTTTATAGCGGTCCCACACATCCTGCATGCCGCTGTAGACC
>JAZSGL010000002.1:0-9158 GCA_045532735.1 Paludibacteraceae bacterium
AGAATTGGTATATGTATTCTGCCAGAAGATGGGTATCAACATTGGCGTGAACATGGATGCTGTTGCAAAAATTAACGAGCAGTTGAAAGTTATCCGCAAGGAACTTGAATTATCGGTATTTGGAGCTGAAAAGCCAAAGCCGAACCGTTTTGCGTTCTCTGATACCGCAGACCAGCTATTCAATGAGGCCGTAGCAGCAGCTAAAGCTGAGGATTTTGATGTTCTGCTCACTGTTAGCCAGAAAATTGAGGCATACTTTGGATTCCCTGCTCCAAATGAATTGGTACAAAAGGCAGAGATTCCTGGTGGTATGTATTCAAATATGGTTGCACAGCTTAAACAACTCAATGCTGAGGACATTTTGCCTCGTGCCATGGAACTCATTCCTACAGTGCGTATGTCGGCAGGTTTGCCTCCTCTTGTTACACCTACTTCTCAGATTGTAGGTGCTCAGGCTGTAAACTGTGCTTTGGATGAGAAGGCGGGACGCGAGATGTACACAAATAAGAGTTCTCAGTTTATTGGTTTGGTTAAGGGTGATTATGGACACACACCCGTAAAGATTGACCCTGAATTCCGTATGAAGATATGTGGATTCAGAGAGGAGATACCCTATGACACAACAAAGTATAAGATGCAGCCCAACCCTGAAATACCAGAGGCTGGAGGAGTACTATTAGCTGAGAACGAGAAGGAGTTATTGTTGCTTGAGCTCTTCCCTATGGTGGCAAAGAATTTCCTTACCAACACTAAGAAAAAGGCTTATGAAGCAGCCGAGCAGGCAAAAGCCGACAAGGAGGCACGCAAGGCTGCGACTGAAGCAAAGAATGCTGAGGAGGCCCGTGCTGCCATTGCGGCACAAAAGATTAGCCCAATTACCGGCAAGACTGTTGAAGTACCACTTCCTGGTAGAATTATCGAGATTTGTGTAAAGGTTGGTGATGCAGTAAAAGTTGGCCAGCAGGTGGCGGTTCTTGAGGCTATGAAGATGGAAAATTCCATTCCTACCAACTATGCTGGTACCGTAAAGCAGATTATGGTAAATGTAGGTGATGCAGTACCTGCCGGAGGCATAATCCTTGAGATAGAGTAAATATTATCGTTAACGATAGAAATCCCACGCATGCGTGGGATTTCTTTTTTTATTTCATCGACTTAAACCTTATTGCTGAAGGATATTCCTTATCATGGTGTATGTGCACATTGTAAATAGTCTTCTGTGTCACATCACATAGCGGATACCATGCGCTTTGAATCTGCAACTTAATGCGATGTCCCGCAAAAAAGGTGTGTGCAATATCGGATAATGTGAAACTATATTTGCGAACCCCACTCTCGCCGCATAGCTCATAACCCTTATACTCTTTACCAAACATCTCCGCCCTTACCATCATCTCATGTTCCTGATTGGCACTTTCGTCAATAATTTTCAGGACAAAATCGGCTCCCTGTTCAGGTGTGGTAACATATAGCTGAATATCTATTTCGCCTAATATGGTTATATCCTCTTCCAGAATATCGGTAGTAAACGATACCACATCGTCTCTATTGTCTAAAAATTGCTGACTTGCAACAATATATTCAGGTCTGATTGGTTGTGATACATATTTGAAATATGGAGTAGGGTCATCGGGATTAAATGTGTAAGATGTTGAACATCCTACATCCAACGATTGTTGCGGAGAGAGCCTATTATTTTCATGTAGATATAATATCGACTCTTCAGTACTGATATCAGTCAATTTAGGCAACTCCCGCCAGCAATTTTCACCTGTAAAATATATTAAAGCATCTGCTGATGAGTCACCATCTTCACCTCCCCGAAGGTAATGGTCAAAAAATGGAAACTCAATTTCACTATGACAGAATGAATAGTCGGCATCTTCAGAGAAATATACTTCACCCAGCTCTACACCGCCTTCATTTTCGCGCCACGCATTGTTTAACCAAGGCCCTACAGCTATTCTGTTGTTGGAATTTTCTCCGCTATGGGTTTTATATAGATGCCATATATTTCCTTTCGACACATTGTCAAACAATCCTCCCACAAACAACATCGCTACCGTTGTAGGTGTATCCACATCAACAATCTGCGACACTGCTTGCGGCGATACTGCAAGGATTGACGGATGCCCACATATAGCTGCCTGCAAAGCATAAACTCCGTCATCGCCACTACCCCACACACCTACGTTTCCATTGTGTCTGCGCACTTTGCGTTGCAACCACTCGATGGTGCGGTAGGTATCACTTGCCAATTGAGCATCAGCGAAATCCCCTTCGCTTTTACCTCGGCCTCTTACATCCTGAAAAACCAAAATATATTCAGACAACAAATATTGCTTATAGATATTATTCCGCCATATAGACATGGACTTTTTTCCATAAGGTTCGCAACCATTTTGTGTGCGACACAACAATATAGGAGCCTTTATCTTTTTATTTTTGGGTGTATAAACCGCAGTATAGAGTTTTGCGCCATCTTGCATGGGTATCATATATTCGGCTTTCGCATAGTGCTTCTTCATCCAGGCACCAGATATCTCGAGTTCCCTTTCCTGTGAGTATGCCGTCACAAAGGAAACAAATGCAAGCAAAAATAAATATATTCGTTTCATCGACTTCTATCTTTTTTGCAAAATTAACAAAAGAAGTCGATGAAACAAATCAATCATTACCCTTACTCTGCTGTGAAGTGTATATATTTGTTATATATATTGTAAACACGGGGAAAAACATCATGCCCAAACCCGGCAATAGGACGGCTAAAGTTTTACCTATACCCGTTACAGGAAAGATAGCAGCTCCGACGGTAGTGGTATTCATCCATGCCCACCAAAAAGCATTTCCAAAGCCATGCAGTTTGTCGTTTACCAGTATTTCATAATCATAGAATATCAAGGCAGCCAGATAAGTAAAGCAAACGACCGTAAATAGATAGGCCGCAAAGATACGCGAAACCTTGCCGGCAATAAACCACCACACAACCACACCCATAGCCACAAATGAACGCAACAGCGGCAAGGCAGCTACTGTAACAGCTATACCTCGGTGTGCGTCAACATGAAACCAATCCATAATATTTAAATACGGTATTGAGATTAGGAAGAACAACAGATTCATCCAAAACCATTTGTTAGATTTGCCTTTAGATGCAATCATAGCCATCGCAAAGTCTATCATAAAAATCACACATACCACAAGTTGTAGCCACATATACCATGATGAATAAGTCTGATGGTCACCTGTCAATACTTCGATAGATATACCCACAAGCAGAGCCATGCCTGCAAGTAAATTAATCATGCGCGCAAAACTATTATCCATATCATCAATGTTTTTATAAGCTTTTTTAGTACTCAAACAAACAAAATGCCTAAGAGAAGAAAAAATATATAAAATTTTTCAAAAATATTTTGCATGATTAAAAATTTGGTTTATCTTTGCACTCGCAATCAGGCAATGGCGAGATAGCTCAGCTGGTTAGAGCGCATGATTCATAATCATGAGGTCGAGAGTTCAAGTCTCTCTCTCGCTACAATAAGGACAACCAGAGTCCAAGTTGCTCCTCGGGATGTAGCTCAGCCCGGTTAGAGTACACGTCTGGGGGGCGTGTTGTCGCTGGTTCGAATCCAGTCATCCCGACTGATATAAAACCTTGATATTGAAAAATATCAAGGTTTTTCTTTTTTTACGATATTGTAATATAATGAGACTTTACCCATGAAACGGACAAACGATAAAACACCGCCCTATCCATATGAGATAAAGGCGGTGTTTAATTTATGTTCAATAATTTTATGACTTATTTCTGCTCTTTCAACAAGTCGCGAATCTCAGTCAAAAGCAACTCCTCCTTGGTAGGCTTTGGCTCTGGAGCAGGCGCTGGAGCCTCCTTCTTCTTCATTAATGTATTCATCAACTTCACCATAAGGAATACGCAGAATGCCAAGATTGTAAAATCAACAACCTGCTGAATAAATGCGCCATAGTTCAATGTCACGGCAGGCTCTAAAACAGCACCTGCAGCATCTACAACCTGGTTTTTCAAGGTTAATTTCATGTCGGCAAAATCAACACCACCGACCAACACGCCAATAGGAGGCATAATGATATCGTTCACTACTGATGTGACAATCTTACCAAATGCACCACCGATAATCACACCGACTGCCATATCCATTACATTACCCTTGACAGCAAACTCTTTAAACTCTTTTAGGAATCCCATACTTAATATTTTTAATGATTTATTTGGTTACGAAATTAATACATATTATCTAAATTAACAAATGTCATCGCAATAACATACTACGCAACTGCTCACAACTACCCTCGTAATCGTTTCTGTTAAAATGAAAAGTTGAGATACCTCGTTGTTGTGCAGCTATGACATTCTCTTCCCTGTCATCTATAAATATACTCTCTTCAGGCACAAGCGCATAGCGACTTAATACTATATCATATATCTCGGGCATAGGCTTTACAACACCCTCCTCACATGATATAACCTCACCATCGAAATTCTTATACACAGGCTGCTGTCGCAGGAAATCAATAAACTCGCGCGACATATTCGATAGTACATATAATTTGTACCCAGCCTCTTTCAAATCCTCAATCAGCCGAGCTGTGGGCCGAATGGTCTCCTGACGACTAATAGCCGAACGAATCATTGAGGCTGCAAAATCAAATTCCACACCTCTATACTCGGCTAATGCCTGTGCGACTTGTTCAAATGAGAGAACTCCCCTATCGTAGTCACACCAAAACTGTGGCATCTGTTTTTGGGCCACAAACGAAAAGAATTGCTTAAATTCTTCACTGCTCTTTGCAGGATCTTGTGCAAACACTACCCTGCCCAGGTCAAAAATTATATTTTTCATATAACAAATATACGAAATAGGGCTTATAATACCAAAATTGAGCGTTAATACTTTTCAATAAATACCTCTCAATCACATTTTTCTCTCATTGCTAAACAAAAAGTTTGTTCGCATAATTTCTCCCATATAATATTTTGAGTATATTTGCGTTCTAAAAATAACGAAACAAAACATTTACTATATGAAGAATATTATTAAGATTTCTCTTTTTGCTCTTGCAGCAACTGTTTTGAGCATCTCATGTCTTAACATCCACAAATACGATGGCAACGACCCATCAGCAGCCGATGGCGCCCAGATTGTTACTATCGTAGATGGCTCTTACGACTCCCAGTACTATGTAGCATTCGACAATGGCCAGAAGGCATATGTTATTGACAACAAAGTTGCGCAATCAATTACATTCCCATCATCTGGTCCAATGAAAGGTGAGGTACGCAAACTCATCTTCTACAACTTTGTGGACGAAACTCGTGAAGGTTACGATTATTGCATTCGCATTGTAGATATGCAAGATGTAAGCACTTCAATACTCGAGAATATTGACAAAAAAGAGATTGAGGATCAAATCCCCTCTCACACAGCAACTATAAAGGTACAGGCAGCGACACTTGGTAAAGTTCACAACTATATTACTGTACTGATGCACATCCTTCGTAGTAATCAAGACAACTTCAAGCACTCTATTATCTTAACCCACAACAAAGAGCGTAAGGGCGTGTTTGAGGAGACTTATAAATCTACAACCGATGTTGATTCATATCTCTGGCTGGAGTTATACCATGATTCTGACACCGATTACGAATATGATATTGAAGAGCTTTACACTACATATAAAATCGACACAGAGTATCTTGGTGTTAAGGATATGAGTGAATATAAAGGTATTAAGATTATCTATAAGGATATTGACACAAAGAATGCTAAGGTTTATACTATTGCATTCTAAATAAATCAACAATCAGTTTTAATATCAAGCACTCGTAATTCTGCGAGTGCTTTTTTTATATCCATGCACGGCGATAGCGGCCCTCTAAATTTCTCACTATGATGCAAGCGTTTCAATAATTACAAAACGTTCAATCCGGTTTTACTCACGACACCCCAAATTCGGTTCAGTTATTGATTCTCTATTTATTACAATATAGCTGGTTATTTGCTGTCCCCAATAAAGGTACAAACTAACAAGTTTGAGTACTTATCGAATGACATATTTGTAATAGCCACACAAAAAAAGAGCCTGTCCGCAATTAGACAGGCTCTACCAAATTATCGGATACCTATATTATATAGGTTATGCACCGAAGTTATCAAAGAGAATATTCTCAGCTGGAACACCAAGGCCATCAAGCATATTCACAACTGATGATGCCATCATTGGAGGTCCACACATCAAGTAGATGCAACCCTCTGGCTCGTCGTGATTCTTAAGATAGTTCTCATACAACACGTTGTGTACGAAACCAACCTTATACTCTACGCCAGCCGCATCTGCTGCTGGATCTGGACGGTCCAAAGCCAAGTGGAACTTGAAGTTAGGGAACTCCTTCTCAATAGCTGCGAAATCCTCCAAATAGAATGCCTCCTTCAATGAACGGGCGCCATACCAGAATGTAACAGGACGCTTAGTCTTCTCTGTCTTGAACAAGTGCATCAAGTGGCTACGCATAGGAGCCATACCTGCACCACCACCGATAAATACCAACTCCTGAGTATCTGGCAAGTTGTCAGGCAAGAAGAACTCTCCATAAGGACCAGAGATAGTAATCTTATCACCTGGCTTCAATGAGTAGATGTATGAAGAACATACACCAGGATTTACATTCATGAAGCCACCAGTAGCGCGGTCGAATGGAGGTGTAGCGATACGAACGTTCAACTTGATTACGTTACCCTCAGCAGGATATGTTGCGCAAGAGTATGCGCGAACCTGTGGCTCAGGGTTAACCATCTTCAAATCGAATACGTGCATCTTCTCCCAATCCTCGCGGTACTCTGGATCAACGTCAATATCCTTGTAATCAACAGTGATTGCAGGTACGTCAATCTGGATGTAACCACCACTACGGAAGTTCAAATCCTCGCCCTCAGGCAACTTAACAACGAACTCCTTAATGAAGGTAGCAACATTGTTGTTTGACACAACCTCACACTCCCACTTCTTGATTGAAAGAACTGAAGCAGGAACAGCAATCTTCATATTCTCCTTAACCTTAACCTGGCAACCCAAGCGCCACTTCTGCTGGATCTGCTTACGGTTGAAGAAACCTGTCTCGGTAGGCAGAATCTCACCGCCGCCCTCCAAAACCTGGCACTTGCACTGACCGCATGCACCCTTACCACCACAAGCTGATGGGAGGAAGATACCCTCAGCTGTCAAGGTGTTCAACAAGGTTGAGCCTGCCTCTACGGTAAGCACCTTGTTTCCATCGTTAATATCGATAGTAACATCACCCGATGATGTCAATTTAGCCTTTGCAAAGAGAAGCAACGCCACCAAAAGCAGTGTTACCACAAGAAAGGCAACTATCGCAACTACAATTGTTAAAATATCCATTTCTTATCTCTTATTAAAGGTTACAACTGAATACCTGAGAAGATCATAAACGCAATACCCATCAAACCTGTGATGATGAATGCGATACCAGGACCCTTCAAACCTGCAGGAATGTGCGAGTACTGCAAACGCTCACGGATAGCAGCCATCATAACGATAGCGATAGCCCAACCCAAACCTGAGCCAAGACCGTAAACGATGCTGTCTACTACGCTGCCAATCTCACCCGAAGCTACCTTCTGCTGCATGAAGAGTGAACCACCCATGATGGCGCAGTTTACAGCGATAAGAGGCAAGAAGATACCAAGCTGGTTGTAAAGCGATGGTGAGAACTTCTCTACCACCATC
This sequence comes from Paludibacteraceae bacterium, assembly GCA_045532735.1. Taxonomy (GTDB): domain Bacteria; phylum Bacteroidota; class Bacteroidia; order Bacteroidales; family Paludibacteraceae; genus Colicola. The sequence goes on from JAZSGL010000002.1 coordinate 7,792, forward strand.
TCAACGAGCTGCACGAATGATGCAATAACGGCGATGAAGACGATGAATGTCAAAAAGCTCAAATCAACACCCTCTACCAATGCATTTGGAGCCAACACATACTCATTCAAGAGGTAGTTCAAAGGTACTGTCATAGTCTGCACAAATGTAACGGCAGCACCCAAACCCAATGCAGTCTTTACGCTCTTCGACACGGCGATGTAAGAACACATACCGAAGAAGAAGGCGAAGACCATGTTGTCGATAAAAATCGAACGTACAAAAAGATTCAATGTATCCATACTCTACCTCCTATTTTTCCTGCAAATCTTTGTTAAACGAACGGTGAACCCAGATAATTGCACCAACAATAACCAATGCCATTGGTGGGAAGAGCATGATACCTACGTTTGAGTAGAAACCGCCATTAGCGATATACCAGCTCTCAGGAATCACACGGATATTAAACAACGTACCTGAGCCAAACAACTCACGGAAGAATGCAACAATCAAAAGAATTGCAGCATAACCCAAACCGTTGCCAATACCATCAAGGAATGAATCCCAAGGCTTGTTACCCAAAGCATAAGCCTCCACACGACCCATAATGATACAGTTAGTGATAATCAGACCCACATATACAGACAACTGCTTAGATACGTCGTAAACAAATGCCTTAAGGAATTGGTCCACCAAAATTACCAACGCAGCGATAACAACCAACTGAACGATGATACGGATACGCGATGGAATACCATTACGCAAAAGCGACATCACCAAGTTAGCGAACGCTGTAACGACCATAACAGAAAGACCCATCACGAATGCTGGCTCCATCTTTACAGTCACCGCCAAAGCCGAACAAATACCCAAGATCTGAACGATTACAGGGTTGTTTGAACTCAGCGGTCCAGTTAAATTTTTCAAATTACTCATAGTTCCGCCTGTTTTTATTCGTTAGACTTATTAGCGTTAATATAAGGGAGGTAAGCCTCAAGACCAGACTTCAACATTGCGTTTACACCATCACAAGTCTTTGTACCGCCTGAGATAGCATCAACCTCGTGGATGTTTGTAGCACCACCCTTCTTCATTGATACTGAAACGAAATCAACACCCTCGAAGATGGTCTTACCGACAAATTGTCCCTGAACCTTTGATGTTGTAATCTCGGCACCCAGACCTGGAGTCTCGCCCGAGTGGTCCATCACAATACCCTTCACAGTGTTCATATCTGGTTCCAAAGCGAGGTAACCCCAAATAGGACCCCACAAACCAGCACCATAAACAGGAATTACAACACAGCCGTTCGCAGCCTTGAAAATAGGATACTCACCAGCCTCGAATGAAGCAGTCAAGTCGCCCAAAGCGTTGAAGATAGCCTCGTC
>JAZSGL010000086.1:0-2334 GCA_045532735.1 Paludibacteraceae bacterium
TAACCTCAATCGAGGAATAGAGCTGGTAGACAAAGGTAAGTTAGATGAGGGATTGAAGTGCTTCGAGGCAGAACTGAAGGTGCACCCGAAGAACCCCTATGCACACTTCTATATGGCAACAGTATATATGGATAAGAAGCAGTATGACTATGCGATGACTGCTATAGATAAAGCTTTGAAGTATATGCCCAAGAGAAATAAGGAACTTAGAGGAATCTCACATGCTCTGAAAGCATGCATACACGAGTCTTTCAAAGAGTGGGAAGAAGCCATCGAGCAACTGACATTATGCTTGAAGGTATTACCCGACGATGAAACTTCACTCCGAGATAGGACAGTAGCATACAAACAACGGGCAACGATGTACTATAAGTTGGGAAGGTACGACCTTGGAGATAAGGATTACGAGAAATATAAAGAGTTGAAAAAGGAAACAGGATTTGATTATTAAGTTACTAGAAGCAGAAAGGAATGAAAAGGGAGTGGTGTTTTGTATTGGTCATCGTACTACTTTGCTCGTGCTCAAATGGTAAATCGCCGAAACCGGGTTCGGAACAGGGAACGAAAGTGCTGATTGAGCAACTGGAGCATACCTATCAGCAAGGAGATTGGGAAACTACGCTCTTGCTTATTGACAGCTTGCGCAAGATGGATGCGTATGGTAATATCCAGCCTATCGAGGCGGAATGCTACATAGGATTGGGTGATTATGACAAAGCCATAGCATTGCTCACCGATGTGGTGGAGGAGGGCACCGCACACAATCTTTACTACCATTACAATGCTTTGGGCACGGCATATTACTATAAGGGCGATTTAGACCAAGCTGCAGAGATGTATAAGAAGTCGATAGAGCTGCGCCCCACATACGCACGTCCCTATATACACTTGGGAAACCTATATGCACAGCAGGGAGACAAAGAGGAGAGTATAAGGTATTACTTGCAGGCAATAAGTCTCTTTGCCGAAAATAGATTCTATGCCGAGGTAATAGAATATGCGAATATCGTGCTGGAAATGGATGCGACAAATATAGAAGCGTTGAACCTCAAGCAATATGCGTTATTCATAACTGATGAGTATAGAGAAGCACTGAACATAGGAGGATATCTGGACGAGTTGTTGGAGAAGCAGGAACAATGGGAGGAGCGCCATATCAATTGGCTGTTTACTGGCCTTAGTGCTTACCAGTGTGGTAAATATACCCTTGCACGCGACTTGATAGGTAATGCGATGAGGTATCAAGAGGTTGTACAAGTGTATGGTTGGCTTGGGTATTGCTACTTGTCTGCTGCATATACTAAACTTGGTGATGAGAACCTTGCAGAACAGGCTAAAGCAGCGGCAAAGAGCATCGATGCAGAAGGGGTGGATGAATGTATAAAAGAACTGCTTTCAGGGGTGGATGCCGAATGACATATACTATGCCTCAATGATGCGGTGGACATCTCATCCACCGCTTCTTTTTTTACATCTCCGAAGTTTCAAGCGCCTTGAACAATAGAACACAGAATCTATTTGTGAAAAATTCATGGCCAATTTACGGCAATTTATGTTCATCCATCCTTGCAATCTTCCCGTCCAATCCCCAAGCCAGACGAAAAGAACGCAGCCACGAGGCATTAGGGAAATGCAGGAAGTAAGCGAAACGTGAGTTTTTAAGTTTATAAGTTATTGAGTTTAGCGAGTCTATACTTCCGATTTCAACACCGTGTAAGCAAATCGCAGGGTTTGCCTACCAATATGCCACGAAAAAATGTACAGGATTCCCGAGCGTTTCGTACAAGACTTAGCCCAAAGAACATCTCAATAGCCACAAACTCCACCGAAGGTTTCCAAAGAATTGCGCAGTCGTACTTCGAAGGCTTCCTGTGGAGAAATGACCTTAACAGTCCTTATTCGTTTGCCTTTCCCTGCGGCTTTTTCGTCAAGGCTGCCGCCTTCGGACTTTTAGCTAAGGCTGCCGCCTTCGGCCGGCGACCTAAAGGTTCATTGGTTAATCAAGTTCACCACCATCCTTAACCAAGCGGATACTCAAAGACATTCATTATGATAATGTCATTGTCGAGGGTGTGGGTATTATTCCTATTGTCGTTGTGAAAGAAACACCGCTTATCTGCACCATTCCATAAAATCCAACTTTATTAGAGGCCATGCCTTACTACGCAGACAATTAGGCTCTGGGTCAGTATCGGCAAGTGAGAAGTTAGTTAGGCCAAGAAGTAGTTCTTCACGAGTGTGATTGTATGGGTAACGCTCTGCATAAAGGGTGAGCATCTCAGTGATTGCGTATTTATCGTGCAGCTCATGTAAATCCAAAAAGTCCTTTTTGCG
>JAZSGL010000107.1:0-8319 GCA_045532735.1 Paludibacteraceae bacterium
ATGTACAAAACCTCCCTGTAGAGAAGAAGACTATCTGCTATGGCGGCTCTTATCCATGGAATGGTCAAGACTGCAACGAGAGGAAGACTTATACCCATGTGGTTAAGAACTCTTTGGGTTGCGATAGCTTGATCTGCACCCTTGTGCTCACCGTATTGCCAGATGTTGTAACTCTCCCTGTAGAGAAGAAGACTATCTGCCATGGCGGCTCTTATCCATGGAATGGTCAAGACTGCAACGAGAGCAAGACTTATACCCATGTGGTTAAGAACTCTTTGGGTTGCGATAGCTTGATCTGCACCCTTGAGCTCACCGTATTGCCAGATGTTGTAACTCTCCCAGTAGAGGAGAAGACTATTTGCCATGGCGAATCTTATCCATGGAATGGTCAAGACTGCAACGAGAGCAAGACTTATACCCATGTGGTTAAGAACTCTTTGGGTTGCGATAGCTTGATCTACACCCTCGAGCTCACCGTAATGGCTGCTGTAGAACTTCCTGCTACTGCGAGTGTTCAAGAGCTTATCCTTGTTCTCTGCGGTAAAACAGCTAATGTGGCTGAGGCTGAGGCATATGTCAAAGCATATGTAGAGGCAGTTGAGTTGGCTCCTGCAATCGAGAGCATCGTTTGGGAGCAAAAAGTTGATGGCCAATGGGTAAGCCTCCAACCTACTGATGGTACAGATGATACCGTTGTTGTTCGTTATACACTCAACACCGCTTGCGAGGATGTAACTTCAGAGGAAATGACTATCGCTGTAGAGAAACCTACATATGAGAACGATCCTGATATGGACAACATTGTTCCTATTTATAGCAAGTATGGCAACCGTCTCTTGACTGTGGATCTCGTTTACATCAAGGAGAATTACTCTTGGGATGTAATGGCTGATGATGTGAAATGGTACAATGGCGACCAAGAAGTAGGTACTGGCTTCTATCTAACCAAGGAAGATGGTACTCCACTGCCAGCTGGTAAATACTACGCTCGCATTAATCACACTCGCATCGATCCAGAGGCTTGCGATGGAACAATCCAAACTCAGTCTGTTACTGTTGAGGAAGCTAACAAAGCACCTAAGCTGATGCCTACAGTGGCTCGTCCACAAGAGCTCATCCGAGTGCTCAACCTGAATGCAGATGCAGTTTCTACTATCAGCATCTACAGCACAACTGGTGACTTGATCTCTACATTCCAAGTTACTAACCAAGAGGAAACTACATTCCCTGCTGCTGAGTTGACTGGCTACTATGTAGTAGATGTTCAGACTGAGACCGAAAAAGTATCACTTCGTTATGTTGTTAAATAATAGGAGGATTCAATCATGAAACAAGTAATTAAAAATATCTTATCGGTTAGTGCGTTCCTGCTGCTTGCAGCAGGGGCTGCACAGCCAATCAATGCTGCTGAACCTGCAGCTGACAAACCAGTCCTCACTTATCCTGGAGGACAAATAGTAGAGGTGGGAGACACCGTTCGCATTCATCCTGATACTCTCCATTATTTGACAGGTGAGCGTATCGCAAAATGGGTATATAAGAAACAACTCACCGTACAACAAGTTGGTGGTCGTCGCTATCCATATGGTATCTTGTTGAGAGGTATCTACTCATGGGTGTATCCACCTACCATCTATCCTGTTACACCAAAGATGCCTAAGACAGATACTATCACCGTTAGTGCATGTGGCGAGTATTATTGGTATGCTACTGACATGACATACACCCAAAGTGGTGAATACGTATTCAAGGGTAAAGCAGCTAATGGATGTGATAGTACTGCTGTATTGTTCTTGACCATTAATACCATCCCTAACACAATCATCAATAAGATTGCTTGTGAAGAATATACTTGGGAGGCTACTGGCGAGACATATACCACTAGCGGTGACTATATCTACAAGGCTACTGCAGCCAATGGATGCGATAGCATCGTTACTCTTCACTTGACCATCAAGCAACCTACTCACCGTAAGACTACTGTGGAGATTCGTCCACGTCAATTGCCTTATGAGTGGAACGGAATTATTATGGAGAATATTGGCGATACCTCTCGTGTTGCAGGTACCGACTCTTATGGCTGCGACCTTATCGAAGATTTGGAACTCAAGTTTAAAGCCCAAACTCGCTATGGTAAGCCAATCACTCCTGTAGTACCAGGATGGTCTATCAACGTTCCTTACCATATTGATCGCTTTGCAGTAGGTGCTCGTGCTGGTTTTGCATCCAACTTCGCAGGTGAGAAATTGCCTCTCGGTGCTGGTGCAATGCTCGACTTCACCTTCGCTCACTACTGGGTAGCAGGTGCAGAGAAAACTGCTTTCGGTCTCAAGACTGGCTTGAACTTAGGCTATGTTTACACTACCCAAAGCAAAACTCCTGATATGGATAAATTCGCTGTAACTGCAGATGGTGGTAAGATTGATTATGAGATTTCTACTGGAGAAGTTAAGCAAAATACTCACCAACTCCAACTCGAGGTACCTATCATGTTTGCTATGCAAACCCATCGTGGTTTCTTCCTCAATGCAGGTCCAAAACTCATCTTGCCTGTATATAGCCAATACAAGCAAACATTGGATCCTACTATCAAGGCATATCTGCCAGAGTTGAATGGCAATCCTATTGTAAATGAGGTTGTAACTGGTAAAGCAGAAAGTGTTTACAAGAACAAATTCCTCGTTGATAACCCATGCAAACTCTTCTCACTCGCTTTGGGCGCTGAACTTGGTTACAATATCAAACTCAGAAAGTATGGTCAGTCTATTGACTTGGGTGTTTACGCAGATTATTCTATCATCAATGCTTACAAGAATACTGCAGATCCTGTAGGTAAGGTGATTACTGTAACTCCACCATCTAGCTCTAGTGCAGCAATCGTGGATGTACATCCATTGTCAACCGCATACTCTAACAAGTTTGGCTTCATGAATGTAGGCCTCAAAGTTGCCTTCAACTTTGATACTAACTACTTCTTCAACTAATAACCAAGCTAGTTGATACAAAAATACTGCCTGACAATCGTCAGGCAGTATTTTTTTGGGGGAACTATATACTTTTTAGCAGCAACAAGGAAAACAACGCGTGGTGTCTACAAGTATATAACCGCAATTTTTATAGGATGGGATAATGAAGTGCCCTATATGTGACAGAGATGTGCGCCTATTTACCTGTTCTGCACCTGTGATGAACCCGTTATGAACCCGTCAAGAACCCGTAACCGGCAGGGGATTAGAGGACGCTTGCAAGCCAACTACAGTGTTTAATTCTTATCCAATTGTTCGTATACGGAGTTCTTACTCTTGAACTCTGGTACGATATCTTTCATCTTTTGTACTACAGGGAAGACTTTGCCTAGTTTAGCATCTTCGATCAGAGCTTGAATACTAACTGCTACCGTATCAAAATCATATTCGCGTACTTTTGCCACCAAAATCTTTTCGTTGCTTGTTGGCAAGGTGATCTCTTTCTGATTCAGTAATTCCTCGTATAACTTCTCTCCAGGACGGAGTCCGGTATAGATAATCTCAATATCTTTTCCAGGGACATAGCCGGCCAAACGAATCATATTCTTTGCCAAGTCTGCAATGCGTACGGGATGGCCCATGTCAAAGCAGAATATCTCGCCTCCATTACCTAGTGTAGCTGCTTCTAAGACGAGGCAAGTGGCCTCTGGTATAGTCATAAAGTAACGAATGATATCCGGGTGGGTAACCGTTACAGGACCTCCTTCGGCAATTTGTTTCTTGAAGAATGGAACTACCGAACCATTACTACCCAACACATTACCAAAACGAGTGGTAATAAATTTTGTGCAATCAGGATGTATTTGCGATTGTTTTAAGAATAGCGATTGCACATAAATCTCTGCAATACGCTTTGATGCTCCCATTACATTTGTTGGATTCACAGCTTTATCAGTAGAAACCATTACAAAACGTTCTGCGTTGTATTTGATAGCCATATCAGCCATATTCTTCGTTCCAAGTACATTGGCTATAACGGCTTGAGTAGGGAAATCTTCCATCAATGGTACATGCTTGTATGCTGCGGCATGGAAGATGACTGTAGGATGATATTCCGCAAACATCTTTTCTACCATGCCTAGGTCTCGCACATCTGCAATGATAGGTACAAATTGCAGATTAGGATGTTTCCTGCGCAAATCTACTGTCAAATCATGCAATGGTGACTCTGCTATTTCCATCAAGATGATGGCTTTTGGACTAAATTTAGCCACCTGACGCACAATCTCACTACCGATACTGCCTGCACCTCCAGTTACCAACACTACCTTATTGGCCAAAATGGCCTCTACATGATTGGTGTTAATACGAATTGTAGGACGATCCAGCAAATCTTCCACTTGGATTGATTCGATACGCCCTATCTTCTGCATCGTGTGATCATCCTGATTGGGCGAGTAATTGGTGAAATAGGGGGTTGTAAGGACTCGAATATTATTCTCGATGAATATGGACAAGTCCTGCAGAGGATTAAGCTCCTTCATCTTAATGGGGGAGATAATCACATTGGTAATATTCTGCTTCTTCATCCATGCTATCAAATCATGGTTGAGCGGATAGACCTTCAACCCCAGTAGATTATGATGCATATTGTCTTTGGAGTCCGCAACAAAACCTACTGGACGATAATGACTCTCCATATTAGATTGCAACATCTTAGCAATGGACAGTCCAGCAGATTTAGTACCATATATCAATACCTTCTGTACACCATCGCTATGATGTGAGATGTACTCAAAGATAGTTTTGATGCTCACTCGCCATGCAAATAGCAGTGTAATACCTACGAAAATATAAATCAGTAATATCGATGTTAGGAAGGGGGCTGTATGACCAAGCGCATGCTTAATCACTAGATTGGTGATAATCAGCAAGGAACCTGTTGCACCTACGGAGAATGTCACTTTCATCGTATCTACAAAGGTAGAGTAACGCAGAATACCAGAATAGGTATGAAATACCCAAAAGAATAGGCATTGCGTAGCTAATACCAATCCCATTTGTTCCCACAGCGGCATGCGGACATTCAGATCGTAACCCACAATGCTGTCTCCAATCAGATAGCTAACCACGAACGCTATCAGCGCAATCAGCAAATCCAATAGCAATACTCCCCAACGGGGTAGGTAACCAATATTAACCCAATGTGAAAAGAGGTCAGTCTTTTTGAGTTCGTTTAATTTTTTCATACTGTTATTTCTTGATTGCTGATTTGATTGTTTCTACGATATAGCGCACATCATCGTCGCTTACATATGGACCGGCTGGCAAGCACATGCCTACCTTAAATATAGTCTCGCTCACACCATTTACATAGGCTGGAGCATTCTTATATACAGGTTGCTTGTGCATAGGTTTCCATACGGGACGAGCTTCTATCTTTGCTGCCATCATATACACGCGCAAGGCTTCTACATTGTCATTGGGCTGACAATCCGTCGTAGCTGAATCTACGGCGTGTATCACACCAGCTGCGCCGCCTACAGCACTAGTGATCACCTCTTTGTAGGCGTTCTCTTGCCCTTTGATGCGAAGCGATGGATCTAGCTCAATGGTGCACAACCAATAATTAGAGTCATAATCTGCCGAAGGCGCCTTGTGTACGGTTATTCCCTCTACATTTGCGAGCAACTCCTCGTACAATGCTTGCACGTGCTTATGATGTGAAATATGATCATTGGCTATTGCCATTTGTCCACGACCTATTCCCGCACAAATGTTGGACATACGATAGTTGTAGCCCACTTCTTCGTGCTGGTAGTATGGATAGGCTTCACGAGCTTGGGTGGCATACCACATGATTTTCTCTTTGTCTTCCGCATTTTGGCATAGTAGGGCGCCGCCACCCGAAGTAGTGATCATCTTGTTACCGTTGAATGACAATACACCAAATCGTCCAAAGGTGCCTAGCATCTGCCCCTTATAGCACGAACCGAATCCTTCAGCAGCATCTTCTACCACAGGAATATCATACTTCTTGGCAACCTCCATAATACGATCGCAGTTGTATGGCATGCCGTATAATGCTACAGGCACTATCGCTTTGGGCTTTTTGCCCGTCTTCGCGATGCGATCCTCGATGGCTTGTTCCAACAACTCGGGATCCATATTCCATGTCTCTTTCTCCGAGTCAATAAATACAGGCGTTGCCCCTAAATAGGTAATGGGGTGGGATGATGCGCAGAAAGTGAATGATTGCACACATACCTCGTCACCAACACCTACGCCACATGCCAGTAGGCCCAAGTGTACGGCAGCCGTACCTGCTGATAATGCTACAGCTTCATTCTTACCTCCGTGAAACTCTTTGAGTTGAGCTTCAAACGCATTTACATTAGGCCCCAATGGCACTACCCAATTCGTGTCAAATGCTTCTTTGATATATTTTTGCTCCAATCCCTCCTCTGACATGTGTGCCAAACAGAGGTATATCATCTTGCGATCTTGTGCCATGTTATGAACATAATTTAGTATAAAGTGTGCAAAGGTAATATAAATTTTGCATATATGCAAAAAAAAACGCCCAAATGAGCGTTTTTCTTCTTCTCGTCTCCTCGCCTCATTGGCGATACACCATACTCCCACTCGCTTGGTGCGTTGCTAGTACCAATACCTCGGCTATCTGTACATGCTCAGGAGCGCTCGCTGCGTAATACACTACATCAGCTATATCATCGCCTGTCAGCGGTTTGATACCTTGATATACCTTGTCTGCACGCTCTTTGTCACCACCAAAGCGAGTCACGCTGAAGTTCGTCTCCACCAATCCTGGCTTCACATTTGTCACGCGCAATGGCGTATCTACTAGGTCCATACGCAGTCCATCGCTCAATACTTTTACAGCGGCCTTCGTTGCGCAATACACGCTTCCTCCTGGGTAGGCAGCATCGCCTGCCACCGAACCGATATTGATGATATGTCCTCTGCCTCGTGCGATCATACCTGGCACTACCAATCGGGTAATCATCAACAAGGCTGTGATATTTGTATCAATCATCGTGTCATAATCTTCCTCCACGCCCGCATATTCCTTGTCCATACCCAAAGCCAATCCTGCATTGTTCACTAGCACGTCGATGGCTTGATATCGCTCGGGTAGGGTAGCGATTGCCTCTGCAGCGGCTTTGCGGTCACGCACATCAAATGGCAGTAGCAGCACATCTGTGCCATAGGTGGTTTCTAACTCTGTTTTGAGTGTTTGGAGTTTGTCCACGCTACGCGCGTTTAATAATAAGGTGTAACCACCCTGAGCAAACTTGCGTGCGCATGCGGCGCCGATTCCTGAACTCGCGCCTGTGATAAATGCAATTTTGGACATATTATTGGTATTTTAATGTTATCTAGTGTAAAGTGTATGGTGTAAAATGTAAAGGCGGGGCGGCTTTGCTGCTATTTCTTGCCTTTAAACTCTAAACTGTTCGCCAAAGGCGCTCACAAATCTCCTTCATCAGTTCTTTGTCGTCTATGATCTCTCTCAGTTTAGTCAATCCCTCTACATTGCGCTTCGAGTTGAGCCATAAACGCATATAGCCTCCTTCGGCGTATTTCTCTAGCATATGTTCGTATGCCCGATTAAAGTGCCATTCGAAGTCGGCATCAGGATTCTGCTTCATACCAAACTGCAATGCGCGTCTGAGTATCGTCTCCGGATCGATATGCCTGTCGGCTTCCGCTACGATGGCGCCATAGATGGTTCGTGGCGCATGCTTGCTGCTAGCACGATGGTCTTCCACTGCATCACGCATTATTTTCCGTTGTTCTTCAGTAAAGAACTGTGGTAATACGGGGTCTGCCATCAGTATCTCGCCCGAATGGATATGATGCAGTTCACGATTGACTTCCAGTCCCAAATCATGAAAAGCAGCAATCGTATAGGCCATATCTAGATCTGCACCATGTTCTTTGGCGAGTACCATGCTCTCTTGGATCACGTTCTGGGCATGATCTCGTTGGTGTCCTTTGTCAAACGCCGCATAGCGTGGCAAGATTTGTTGCTCTATATATTCGTGCAGTGTCATTGTTGTATATAATGGTTCTGATTTTCTATCGGAAGACAATAGAGAAAACGGTTCCCTTTTCGTCGCTGCGAACGAGGCGGATGCTGCCATTGTGGAGGCGCATGATTTGGCGGGAGAGACTCAATCCGATACCAGAGCCTTCGGGTTTGGTGGTGAAGAATGGAATGAATATCTGCTCCTGACTATCAGGGCTGATAGGATGACCATTATTGCAGACATCTATCACGACTGCATCGAAATCATCAATCTTGGCTGTGATGGTGATTTGGGTTGCC
>JAZSGL010000069.1:0-21217 GCA_045532735.1 Paludibacteraceae bacterium
ACCGATGATGAGAAAATCATACTTTTTCATATATTATAATTCTAAACATCCTACTTGAAGTAAATATCTCCTACTCGCCTACGGCTCGAGAAATCTAATAAATCTTTTAATCCTCGCCTCTGATTTTATTGCCACCGCTCCTCGCTACCTTCGCTATCACCCTCTCCGCTCGTGCGCTGAATCTTAAAAAAAGCGGAGTTAGCAGACAATTATTTTTACAACAATATCAACAACTTAATCCAACAACTTGCGCGGCAATCAACACCCTGCCGCGCTCAAGGAATAATTATTCGTTAGCGATTTTTAGTAAATATGCTTTGGCAGCCTCGTACTCGTTGGGGATGATGCCGTCGAGTATGGCGTCTTTGATTGCGTTTTTGAGTTCGCCGACACGGGCACAAGGCTCGAGATTAAGCAGTTGCATGATCTCTTCGCCACGCACAGGCGGTTGGAAATTGCGGATACGGTCTTTCTCCTCCAGTTCGATCATCTTCTGCCGTACCAGTTCGTAATTCTTGTGGAAGCGACGCACCTTCTCTTCGTTCTTGGAAGTGATGTCGGCATCGCAAAGCAACATCAGGTCATCGATGTCGTTGCCCGCTTCAAACAACAAGCGGCGAACAGCTGAATCGGTGACTGTATCTTCGATAAGGTTGATAGGGCGCATGTGCAGATCCACCATCTTGATGACATACTGCATCTTCTCGTTCTGCGGCATCTTCATGGTCTTGGAGATACGGGGAATCATCTTGGCGCCGAGGTAGTTATGGTTGCGGAAGGTCCAACCTGCATGGTCGTCCCAGGCCTTGGACTTAGGTTTGCCTATATCGTGCAAGAGGGCAGCCCAACGAAGCCAGAGGTTGTCGGACTTTTGGGCGAGGTTATCCAGCACTTGCAAGGTATGGAAGAACACATCTTTGTGTCCTTTGCCATCCTTGGTCTCTACGCCTTTGAGTGCGGAGAGTTCGGGGAATATGAGCGGAAGAAGTCCGGTTTTATCGAGCAAGATCCATCCCACAGAAGGTTTGCGTGAGAGCATGATTTTGTTGAGTTCCTCTACGATGCGCTCTTTGGTGATGATCTTGATTCGTTCGGCATTTCGTTCGATGGAATCGAAGGTTTCTCTATCTAGATAGAAGCCGAGTTGGGTTGCAAAACGGATGGCACGCATCATGCGCAGCGGGTCATCCGAATAGGTGATATCGGGGTCAAGGGGTGTGCGAATGGTGCACTCGTTCATGTCGGCAATGCCGCCGAAGGGGTCAAGCAGTTCGCCATAGCGTTCTTTGTTGAGACAGACTGCCATGGCGTTGATGGTGAAGTCGCGACGGTTTTGGTCGTCCTCCAAAGTGCCGTCTTCGACGATAGGGTTGCGAGAATCGTGTTGGTAACTCTCGCGACGAGCACCTACGAACTCTAACTCCATCTTGCCACGCTTGACTTGGGCAGTACCGTAAGTCTTGAAGATGCTGAGGTGCGCCCCTTTTCCGAGGCGCTTGGCAACGGCTTGTGCGAGGTCAATGCCACTTCCCACAACGACCACATCAATGTCAGTACTGTCGCGATGCAAGAAAATATCGCGCACATATCCGCCAATGACATAGCATTCCACGCCGAGACGATCGGCTTCCTCGCCCACGAGGTGGAGAATAGGAAGGTTAATTTTAGGGTGGGAGGCAAGCATGAGAGTTATGAACTATGAGTGATAAGTGATAAATTTAGAAGAAAAAGTTTCAAGGGCTTCAGTACTGAATGCTTGAAACCTTTGAAACTTTTACATTGTGTAGTATTGTTTAGCATAGTGTAGTGTGGTGTAGTATTGTTACCCTCCACACAGAACCAAACTAAATTATCGATTAGCGAACGCGCTCGCAGTAGCTACCATCGCGGGTGTCTACGCGGATAATCTCACCTTCGTTGCAGAAGAGAGGAACGCGGATCTCAGCACCAGTCTCGAGAGTAGCAGGTTTGAGGGTGTTGGTAGCAGTATCGCCCTTGAGACCTGGCTCGGTGTAAGTGATAACCAACTCTACCTTAGTAGGCAACTCAGCGAAGAGGATAGTGTCGGTAGAAGCGTCAGAAACAACTTCACAAACAAAACCTTCTTTCAAGAAGTCAACACCAGTGATGAGGTCATGTGCAATAGGTACTTGCTCGAAAGTCTCTTGGTTCATGAAGATATACTCCTCACCCTCTTTGTAGAGGTATTGGTAAGGACGGCGCTCAACGCGAACATCCTCGAGTTTTTCACCAATGTTGAAACGGCGCTCCAATACGCGACCATCAACTACATCTTTGAACTTAACACGCATAATGGTGTTACCCTTACCTGGCTTAACATGCAGGAAGTCAATTACAAAATACAAACGGCCATCCATGCGGATACATACACCGTTCTTTACATCTTGAGAGTTAATCATAAAATTTTCGTATAAACTAGTTTATAAAATGTTTCAAAGTTTCAAAAGTATCAAAGGTGGCACAATCCACCAAGATCGAAATCGGGTGCAAAATTACTATTTTTTTCTCATATACGCAAGAAAAAAGGTTGAATTTTTAAATGGAAGGCTAAATTGCTATATTCGCTCTAAGTATTTTTTCGCAAAGGAGCAGATGGGATTGATGGTATAATGGTTGGTTTTTGCCCATTCGACCGCTGCTTTCATGAGTAGATTACCAATTCCTCGTCCGTGCTCATAGGCGTATGTATGCAGGATAGTCATATCGTTGTTGGATAAGGAGAATTCGATTTTTCCGATTAGTTTGTCGTTTTCAACGGCATGAATCTCAGATGAGGTAATAATAGTTTTGATCATAATGGTATGTATTAGGAATATTCGCTTTAAATATCCCTACAAAAAATGCGCCAAATAGCGTATTTATCCGTAGATGATGTATCCCGCTACTCCTGCAAGAATGATCAATATGATAGGATGGGATAGGATATTAAGAAACTTCTTGCCGTTGAATTGGGCGTTTTTGAGAAGTAGCGGTAAGATTGTAAATAGGCATACTACACCAAATATAGTCCAACTACGCCAGTCAATGAAACTGACAGAAGGTTGGTTGATTGGTTTGATCAACAATAATGCCGCTGCGGCAATCATACCAAGTACCGATAAGCGTAGTGTATGCATGGTGTTTTTGAAATAGATATTCCGTTGAAATCGGGTGCTGATTACGAAATATACCTTGCATATCGTAAGCATAATAATTAAACTAGGAATCACAATGGCTGTAGTAGCGATTATACTGCCCCATACATTACCTGTAGCGGTGTAACCAACATATGTTGCACAATTGATACCGATAGGTCCAGGTGTTACTTGGCTAACTGCAAGGATGTCCACAAACTCCTCTTGGGTCATCCAACCATGCGCTTCAATCTCGTGTTGAATCAGTGAAAAAATCGCCAACCCACCGCCAAAACCGAAAAGTCCGATTTTGAGAAAACTCAGAAATAATTGTAGGTATATCATATTCTCCTTGCCCTTTGGGCAGAAATCAAAACTATCTAAACTTTTTATTTCGCTTTTCTACTAAGTAGGTATAGAGCAGGGTTGTTACTGCAGTTACAAGGATTATCCATATGGGGGATAATCCTCCAAGCCAAATCAATAGGGCACCTGCGATAGGTATGATAGCGGTAGCCCAAGAGATTTTTGCGCTATGTGCCATTCGGACGAGAGGGGCAGCAATCAATGCCACTACTGCAGGGCGTATGCCCTTGAAAACTGCTTCTACTGCGGGGTATTCTTTATAGTCTTGAAAGAGCATTGCAATAGCCAATATAATCAAGAATGATGGGAGTACTGCCCCTAATACAGTGGCAATTACGCCTCGCCATCCTCCAATGCGCCAACCGATAAAAATAGCCGAATTCACTGCGATTAATCCAGGGGCAGCTTGTGCGAGAGCTATCATATTCATGAACTCCTCACGGTCAATCCATCCTTTCCTGTCCACTATCTCCCGCTCAATCATGGATAACATCACATAGCCCCCTCCGATGGTGAAGGTGCCAATCTTGAGATAGGTCCAGAATAATTGCAGATAGAGCATTACTTCTTTTCTTTCAGCTCTTGCTTAATGAATTTAACGAGCATGTTGATGGCTGCATTGTTGTGTCCGCCTTGTGGAATAATGACATCCGCATAGCGTTTGCAGGTTTCAATAAACTGCTCGTGCATAGGTTTGAGTACTCGTTGGTATCGTTCCATCACGGCCTCTATGGTTCTTCCGCGTTCCACGATGTCGCGCTGTGCTACGCGTATGAGGCGATCGTCTGCATCTGCATCTACGAATATTTTGAGATCCATCTGTTGGCGAAGATGGTAATCACGAAGTGCCATGATTCCCTCTACGATGATAATTTCTTTGGGTTCCACATGTACCGTTTCTGCTAGTCTAGATGAAGTAATGTAGTCATAGATAGGTTGCTCTACGGCTTGCCCATGCTTAAGTTGCTCAATATGTTTGGCGAGCAAAGGCCATTCAAAGGCATCAGGGTGGTCAAAATTGATGTTCTGACGCTCTTCAGCAGGTATGTGGCTGCTGTCTTTATAGTAAGAATCTTGAGGAATGACAACGACTTCGCCTTTTGGAAGACGCTCAATAAGTTTGCGTACCACGGTTGTTTTTCCAGAGCCGGTACCGCCTGCAATGCCGATGATAAACATATTTGTGCTGGTTATTGGATTTTTATGGCGCAAAGGTAATAATTTTTTATGATTTGAGCAAGTACAATATGTATTTTTTTGCAGTTTTCTTGCGTATATGCATTTTTTGTAGTACCTTTGTCAGCCAATTATTTTGTAAAATAGTGAAAGGGTTAAAATATATATTGTCAATATGTTTATTGCTCCAATCTTCGATGTTAATGTCGGAGGTTGTAGTGTTGCGTTCAGGGCAGCGAGTACAAGGGGAGATAATGTTACGAAATAGTGAGGTGGTAATTATTCGCGCCAATAACGGCATGCGCTATCAATATCCTATGGGGGAGGTAAGTGCGATAACAATGGATGAGGATGAAACTGAATTGCAGGCAGAAGAAGGAAGTAATGTATCGCGAAAACAGAGTGCTGTCTCGTTGCGTTTGCAAGCTATGGGTGGTGCTTTATATGTGCTTGATATGGGGTGGGGTGGATATGCTGGTGCAGATTTGGTGGTAGGAGCGAATGTGTTGGAAGGTAAACGTATGTTTGTCGGTGGTGAAGTAGGATATAGAGCTAAAATAGTGAGTGATAAGACCTATTCATTTATTCCATTTCAAGCAGTAGTTTCTTCTATTTTGACTGATCAAAGACATTCACCGACCGTAGGGATAAATATTGGTTACGGCATTTCTACGAATAAGAAGGTACAAGGTGGTATATGTGCGGGTGCGGAATTGGGTTGGCATTATTTGGTGGATGAAAATACGAGCATAATACTTGGATTAAGTGCGGAATGGCAGCAAGCAAAGGCGGATGTAGTAGAGGCTATTTTGAATCCATCCACCCTAGAAGAAGTATATTATACCAATCATAAGGGAGTGAATTTTATCACTTTTGGCGCAAAAGTAGCCATACTATTTTGAGATAAAAAAGAGTACACATGAAAGTAGTAAAGAAATATCATAGCAAACCTGCGCCTCGCAAGAATAAGGTATCTATTTTGCTGAATGATAGTGAGATGCGTGCGTTGGAGCGTTACTGTGAACAATATACTGTAACCAATCGCTCGCGTTTGATTCGTGAGACTCTGATGAGAAATATCTTAAAGCGTTTTGATAACGATTCTCCAACATTGTTCGATTAACCAACCGAACCTTCTAGGCTGACTTGCAAGAGTTTTTGCGCTTCTACTGCAAATTCCATGGGCAATTTATCCATTACCTCTTTGGCATAACCATTGACGATTAATCCGACTGCATCTTCTACACCAATGCCTCGTTGTTGGCAGTAGAAAAGTTGATCTTCGCTAATCTTGCTAGTTGTGGCTTCGTGCTCAATGATAGCAGTAGGATTCTGTATGCGCATGGTAGGGAATGTGTGCGCACCGCATTTGTCTCCAAGTAAAAGACTATCGCATTGGCTATAATTACGCACATTCTCCGCATTGGGCAATACACGTACAAGTCCACGGTATGCATTTTGGCTTTTGCCAGCAG
This sequence comes from Paludibacteraceae bacterium, assembly GCA_045532735.1. Taxonomy (GTDB): domain Bacteria; phylum Bacteroidota; class Bacteroidia; order Bacteroidales; family Paludibacteraceae; genus Colicola. The sequence continues at coordinate 6,152 of JAZSGL010000069.1, forward strand.
ATATACCTTTACTAATTATACGCGAGCGTGTGTTTTTGCCAATATGAATCATTTTAGTTCCTGTATCGGCTTGTTGGTAATTATTGGTAACTGCTACAGAATAGAATTCTGCGCTGGAGTTGTCGCCTTTGAGGATACAACTTGGGTATTTCCATGTGATAGCGGAGCCTGTTTCTACTTGTGTCCAACTTAGACGCGCATTCTCGTGTGTGATACCACGTTTGGTGACGAAATTATATATACCGCCTTTGCCCTCTTTGTCTCCAGGGTACCAGTTTTGTACAGTGGAGTATTTGACTTCTGCATCTTTGTGCACCACAATCTCGACAATGGCTGCGTGCAATTGGTTTTCGTCTCGCATAGGAGCAGTACATCCTTCTAGATAACTGAGGTAGGCGCCCTCGTCCGCTACTAAGAGTGTGCGCTCGAATTGGCCGGTATTACCAGCGTTGATGCGGAAATAGGTGCTGAGTTCCATTGGGCAACGAACACCTTTTGGGATATAAACAAATGATCCGTCGGAGAAAACAGCAGAATTGAGTGCTGCGTAGAAATTATCGTTGGCAGGAACTACGGAGCCAAGGTAGTGTTTGACAAGTTCTGGGTGTTCGTGTACAGCTTCAGAGATGGAACAGAATATGATTCCCTTTTCTGCTAGCGTCTCGCGGAAAGTGGTCTTGACTGACACAGAGTCCATAACTGCGTCTACTGCCATGTTGCCTGCTAATGCAGCACGCTCTTCAAGCGGAATACCCAATTTGTCGAAGGTCTTCATGAGTTCGGGGTCAATCTCTTTCTTTTCTTCCCCGGTATGGGTCTTAGGTGCGGCGTAGTAAGAAATAGCTTGAAAATCAATCTCTGGGATGTTTAGATGTGCCCAATTTGGGTGTGGCATGGTTAGCCACTTGTGATAGGCTTTAAGGCGGAATTCAAGTAGCCACTCTGGCTCATTCTTTTTAGCAGAGATGAGACGAATGACATCCTCATTTAATCCCACAGGAATAATGTCAGTTTCTACATCGGTGGTGAAACCATACTTGTACTCTTGAGATGTGATTTCTTCTATTTCTTTCATTGTGTAAAATCAGGGTAATCCCGGTATTTCCGGACAATCCGGAAAGTTATTAAACAAAAAAAGCCGCTCTTATAAGCGGCTTTTTGGAGGTACCTGGCGGATTCGAACCGCCGTCCCCGGTTTTGCAGACCGATCCCTAACCGCTCGGGCAAGGTACCAAACTTGCACTCATAAAATCGAAATGCGGTGCAAAGGTACTGCTTTTTTTTGAACTGACCAAATATTTTTCAAAAAAAATACAATAATCCCATTATCATCCCCATTTTTCTACGATTTCATCCATGATTTGGAATACTTCGGCTTTGCTGTCTGCACGAAGTAAAGCAATGCGTGTTTGTCTGAAGTCGAACAATCCTTTGAAAGCAGGAGATGCAGCAAAATGCCGACGGCTATGGACAATGCCTTTGCGTTCGTCTCCGATCCATTGAATGCTGCGTTCAACATGTTCTTTGAGTATATTGACGCACCATTGTATGCTACGAGGTGGAAGTAACTCTCCTGTACGGAGGTAGTGTTGCATATCTTCGAAGATCCATGGGCAGCCAAAAGTAGCACGCCCTACCATAATGGCGTCAACTCCGAATTCATCGAAAGCATGTTTGGCTTGCTCTGGTGTGGTGATATCGCCATTACCGATGACTGGGATATGTATTCGAGGGTTGTTTTTTACTTCACGAATGAGTGACCAATCTGCTTCGCCTCGGTACATTTGTGAACGTGTACGGCCATGAATGGCTAGTTCGGTGATACCACAATCTTGTAGTGGTTCAGCGATATCGGTAATGATGCGATTATTATCATCCCATCCTAAGCGTGTTTTGACTGTCACAGGTGTGTTAACCGCATTGACTACTGCTCGTGTGATTTCCAGCATTTTTGGGATGTCTTTCAGGAGTCCTGCACCTGCGCCTTTTCCTGCGACTTTTTTGACTGGGCATCCAAAATTAATATCGATGAAATCGGGCTTGGCTTGCTCTACTATGCGTGCAGCATCAGCCATGCTATCCGGCTCGCGTCCGTATATTTGTATGGCTACAGGGCGTTCTTCGTCGCTGATCTGTAGTTTGCGAGTGGTAGAAGCGACATCACGCACGAGAGCATCGGCATTGACAAATTCGGTATATACGCGCGAAGCCCCAAATCGCTTGCAGAGCAGGCGAAAGGCAGGATCTGTAACATCCTCCATAGGGGCTAAGTATAGTTTGGCTTTGTTTGGCATTGTGTTGTTATTGACTGATTGTGGGGTATGTAATGCGATGGTGGTTGATTTCGATGAGTTTTTGTTTGAAGACGACACGAATATCCTCTAAATCCTTGAATGACAGAACAGTTTCGGAGAACTGTCCGTCGGCTACTTGTGTGTCAATCATTTGATCAACCATGTCCGAGATAGCTTGTTCATTGATTTCGCTAAGGGTGCGTGATCGTGCTTCGATAGCATCTGCCATCATCAAGATTGCTGCTTCTTTGGTGGATGGTTTTGGTCCGGGGTATGTGTAATCTTCTTTGTGTATGTCTGCAGCAGTTTTTCCTTGGTCAATGGCCGCGTTTATCGCTGTGTTGTAGAAATAGCGTGTGACGGATGTGCCATGGTGTGAACGAATGAAATGTACGATGAGTTCGGGAAGATGGTGCTTGCGTGCAATACGCTCGCCCTCTTCTACGTGGCTTATTATGACTTTCGCCGCTTCAGCAGTTGTCATGGATTGTAGAGGGTTGTTACCAGTTTGATTCTCGATAAAGTAGTCAGGGTTGCTCATTTTTCCTATGTCATGATATAGGGCACCTGTTCGCACGAGTAGTACTTTGGCTCCGATTCGCTTAGCAGCTTCAGTGGCAAGATTGCTAACTTGGAGTGAGTGTTGGAAGGTGCCTGGAGCTTTCTCCGCGAAGGCAAGCATGAGGTTTGAGTTTACATTGGTAAGTTCGACTAGGGTGATGTTGCTAATTAATCCGAAGCATCGTTCGAATAAAAAGATTAATCCGTACGAGCAAATAACCAACACTGCATTGATTGCGAAATAGATGTAGTATCGATAGTCTATATCGCTGATATTTCCTGCCATTAGAAAGGTGGCTGCTGTGTAGAGGATGCTATAGGTGAGTAGGATAAATGCGGCAGTTTGTGCTAATTGTGCTCGTTGTGTCATATCGCGTAAACTGATAACAGCAATAACGCCCACCACAAATTGGATTAGAATGAAAAGGTATGGTGCTGGTACGGCAAGTGACACGATGAAAATGGTGATCAAGTGTACGAAGATGGCTGTTCGTGAATCGTAGAAGACGCGTGCAATGATGGGGCACCATGTAAATGGAACGATGTATATAAACCCTGTAGGAGCGTAACGCAGTGTAAATGCTGCTACTGCGATGATAATGGCCATTAATATAGTGAAGAAGAAGATATGTCGTAGTTTATCTAGTAGTTTGCGTCGGTATGTGTTTAGATATAGGAAGAAAACGGCCAGCAATAAAATAATACAAAGAGAGCTGCCAATCATTGAGTAGTGTGCTTGGCGGTTTGAGATGCTCTTATCTTCCATTGCGCGGCGAAGTGAGATGAGTTGTTGGTATTTGTCCTCAGTTACAATTTCGCCAGTGTCAATGATTTTTTCACCAGCTTGTACAATACCGTGAGTGAGTGAAACGTTGGATAGAAGGTTGTTTTCGAGATTAGCTGAAGTGATGGAGTCGTAGGATAGATTAGGGATTAGTTCCTTTTTAGTAAGTTGATAGGCGGTTTTGGGTGTGTAGATGTCCTTTATAGGAACGGATGTAGATACGCGGTTGTGGATAATGGATATGTGTGTACAATTAATTTGTTGTATGCGTTCCATCTCTTGGATGGGCACGATGTATAGGTTGGATTGTAATGCTTGTGTATCCAAAGTGTAGCAGGGGGTGTAATCCTGCATTGCTTGTGCATATTCTGTTTCTAGTTGTGCTTCTGGCTTATAAATAGGGAAGTCGTATTCTGCAGTAACAAGGCTATATCCCCATGGTTGTCCTATTTCAAAATGGTATTTGAATGGGTTGGTGTAGCGGGGGAAAAGGTAGATACACAATGCAGCTAATGCGGCAAGTGATGAAATTTGAATGATTGTTCGGATAGAAGTTTTCATACTTTTTGCAAATAGATTAGGAATGTATATTTATCTTTTTTTGACAAAAAATGATTGGATTAATTCGCGACATTCTGTTTCTAGAATACCCGATGAAATCGTGCATTTTGGGTGTAAAGCTTTTGGCGCGTAAGTAGTGAATCCTCGTTTGTCGTCGGTTGCGCCAAAGACGACTCTCTTAATTTGGGCCCATCCAATAGCCCCGGCGCACATTACGCATGGTTCGACAGTAACATAGAGGGTACATTGTGGGAGGTATTTGCCGCCTAGTGTGTTGGCCGCAGCGGTGATGGCTTGCATTTCGGCGTGTGCAGTAACATCATCGAGTGTTTCGGTAAGGTTGTGTCCGCGTCCGATGATTAGTCCGTTGGCTACTATCACACAACCTATGGGCACTTCGCCTTGTGCGAGTGCTAGTTGGGCTTCGGCTAATGCCATGCGCATGAAGCGCTCGTCATCTTGAGGTGTGGTTGTGTTCATAATTGGATAGTGTATGGATGAATAGAGGTAATTGTTCGGGATATTGTTCAAAATGATTTCCTATGACGACGATATCTGCTCCTGCTTGGAAAGCTTGTAGCATTGCTTGTGGTGTTCGTATTCCTCCCCCGACGATGAGTGGTATCTGTAATTGTTGGTGTACGGCGTGTATGATGTCTATGGAGACGGGTTTTTGTGCTCCGCTTCCTGCCTCAAGGTAAATGAGTTGTTTGCCAAGTAGTTGTCCAGCAAGTGCGGTAGAAATAATTCTGTTGACATCGTTTTGAGGTATTGGTGTGCAATTTGATACGATTTCAACGGTACTTTTTCGTTCTCCATCGATTAGTATATACCCCATTGGTATGGTTTCGATGCCGGATTGAAAAACCTGTTGTGCTATTTTGATGTGCGGTGTGATGAGCATGTCAACTGTGTGCGCATTGAGTAATGATAGAAATAGCAGAGCGTCTGCATTTGGGGAGAATTGTGCGATGTTTCCGGGGAAAAGGACGATAGGTGCATGGGTGTATTGTCGTATAGACGCGATGCAGGGTTCGATGGATTGGCCAGTGCTGCCACCTACAAAGATTAGATTTACTTCGTGAAGATATGGTAATAGAGAAGTGTATGCGTCTTGCTTGTTAGGGTCGATGAGAACGGCTAGCAAGGGAGAGCATTGTTGTTTGTGTGTTATTATTTGTGATAAAATATTCATGCTACTGCCATGTCATAGATTCCATAATCACGCGTACATCTTTGCTGAGATAATCATAAATAGGGGCAAGCGAGTCTTGGTTAGGGATACAGTTGCAATATACGGATCCTCGGAAGAAATGTTTGGTAGAGTCGGTTAAGATAAACTGCATGGGTGTGGCGGTGTTGCCGTGTAGTTGGACAAAGAGTCCCCACACATGTTTGTCTGGGTTAGCGAATTCTTGTATTGGAATAGCGGATGCAACCGTCGTGTGCTTGTAGAGAAACTCATGTGCATCGTTTGCAAGTGTGCGAAAGTTGTTTTGGATTGGTTTGTAGCTGCAGTGGATGGTGGCATTGAGTGTAGGGTATTGAATATCAATCCAAAATTTCTCTCCGTCAATGATTGCGTCATTGATGTATGCATTGTTAGACAATCGGAAAGCGTATGGGTATTGGGTGAGTTGTGTCATGGAGTATGCTGTATCGGGAATGGCAATGCGGAAGTAACCAATTGGTTTTGGTACAGCTCTGCGTTGGCAAGACATAAATAGTAATGATGTCAAGAGTAGTATGATGGTTAAATTTCTCATATGAACAATTTTGGCAGGCAAAGGTACGATTTTTTTGTGAATTATGCAAGAGAAAAACTGAAAAGTGAGATTTGGTAGCATAAAACTTGCTTAAAGGTGTTGTAATAACTAACTAATAACTAATTAATAACTAACTAATCACTAAGTAATCACTAATTATTAAGTAGGATTTTGGAGGGAAATGTAGGATGGTGTAGCGTAGTATAGGGTGTTGTGGGATGATGTGTGGCAAAAGGTTATATTGATAGGCGAATAAAATGTTTTACAACATGTTAAGGTAAATAAACGACAAAAGAGTTGGTGGAATGAAAAAAAAGTTGTATCTTTGCAGGCTGTTGTATGTGAAAAAGTTGAATAAATAGTATATCATGAAAGAAAACAATTATTGTGTGATTATGGCGGGTGGCGTAGGTAGTCGCTTTTGGCCTTTTAGTCGCAATGAAAAACCTAAGCAGTTTTTGGATTTCTTTGGTACTGGGCGTAGTTTGTTACAAATGACGATTGATAGATTTCGTCCGATTGTGCCGATTGAAAATATCTTGATAGTTACCAATGTGGCATATCGCGATCAGGTGTTGGCTCAAATACCTGATATGCGTTCTAATCAAGTGTTGTGTGAGCCTGCTCGCAGGAATACGGCTCCTTGTATTGCGTATGCGGTGTCGCGTATAAAGGCAATGGCAAAAGGGCGTCATGCGAATATTGTTGTAGCGGCGAGCGATCATTTGATATTGCAAGAGGATAAGTTTAGGGAGGTGGTAGTAGGGTGCTTTGATTTTATAGAAAAGAATGATGCGTTGGTGACATTGGGTATGAAACCCACTCGTCCTGAAACAGGGTATGGATATATTCAGTTTAGTGCAGATGGTTTAGAGGATGGTGTAGTTGCCAGCAGCTTAGGTGTGATGCAAAAGGTGAAAGCATTTACGGAGAAGCCAAGTCTAGATGTAGCGAAAAAGTTCGTTGAAAGCGGGGATTTTCTGTGGAACTCAGGCATTTTTATATGGAATTTGCGCGCGATAGAATCTTCCTTGGCGGAACATATGCCAGAATTAGCTCAGAAGTTCAAATTGGGTGAGGATGTTATGGGAACGGATGATGAGGATGCATTTATTCAGGATATGTTCCCTACTTGTCCAAGTATATCAATAGACTATGGCCTGATGGAAAAGGCTCAGAATGTATATGTGATGCCGAGTGATTTTGGTTGGAGTGATTTGGGGACTTGGGGATCGTTGTATGAGCTCAGTGAGAAAGATGATTTGGAGAATGTTACGCTGCATTCTGATGCAATTTTCTATGAAAGTCGAGGAAATATCGTGACTTTGCCCAAAGGGCATTTGGCGGTGATTCAAGGTTTGGAAGATTGTATAGTAGCAGAGGCTAATGGTGTGCTGTTGATATGTAAGCGTGGGGATGAGCAGCAGATTCGTCAGTTTTACGCCGATGCTGAAATGAAATTTGGAGGTAAATTTAGTTAAGATGAAAGTTTAAAGTTTAAAGGCGAAGTATATGAGTTACTTGAATTTTGACAAGACATTGTTGATCAATTTGGAGCGTAGTTTGAGTAAGGAGATGATTCGCACGAATCGTGCGGGTGCTTATAACTCGACTACATTAGTAGATTGTAACACGCGCAAGTATCATGGCCAGTTGGTGTTACCTTTGGGTTCACCACTTCCAGAAGGGAACTATGTGCTATTGGGCAGTTTAGATGAGACTGTGATCCAGCATGGTGCGGAGTTTAACTTGGGTATTCATCAGTATGGTGAGAATATCTATATGCCGAATGGGCATAAGTACATCCGTGAGTTTGATTGCGAGGTGATTAGCAAAACTACTTATCGTGTAGGAGGTGTGATTCTGACTAAAGAGAGGATGTTGGTTAGTTTTGAGCCTCGTGTGTTGATTCGTTATACCTTGGTGGAGGCACATTCTCCAACAACGCTACGTTTGAAGCCATTTTTGGCATACCGTAATACCAATGAGTTGACGCATGAAAACAGTATGGCGAATTCGGATATGCATGAGGTGGAGAATGGTCGTGTAGTAAGGATGTATGAGCAGTTCCCAGAGTTGTACATGCAATGTTCGAAGAAGGTGGATTATACTCACGCGCCTGCTTGGTATAAAGATATAGAGTACTTGAAGGAGCAAGAGCGTGGTTTTTCGTATAAGGAGGATCAGTTGGTGCCCGGATGGTTTGAGATGCCAATGAAGAAGGGTGAGAGTGTGATTTTTGCGGCAGGTATAAGCGAGGTAAATCCAAAGACACTGAAGGCATTGTGGGAGAAGGAGCTGAAACGTCGTTCGGCTCGTGACACGATGTTTGGTAGTTTGAAGAACGCGGCGTCACAGTTCTATAAACGCGAGGGTGATAAGTGTTATTTACTAGCCGGTTATCCATGGTTTAAGGCGTCGGCTCGTGAGGAGTTTTTGGCGATGCCTGGTTGTACGATGGGAATTGGTCGCCCGGAGTATTGGGATGCTATTGTGAATAAGACTGCAGTGGAGGAAGTGCGTAACTTCATGGAGGGGAAAGAGTGTAGGTTGGTAGGAATGGATGAGCCCGATGTATTGTTGTGGTTTATCCATGCGCTGCAAGAATATGCTGCGTATACTTCGCTGGAAGAGGTTACGCGTTTGTATGGCCAACTGATTATAGATATCATGTTGTTTATCCGCAGGCAACAGCATCCGCGTTTGTTTTTGCACAATAATGGTTTGTTATGGGTAGATGGCAGGGAACGTCCTGCAACCTGGATGAATGCGGTGGAGGACGGTCGTCCGATTACACCTCGTACGGGTTATGTGGTGGAGATAAATGCGTTATGGTATAATGCACGTCTCTTTACAGCTGCAGTTCAACGCCAACTAGGCAAGGAGCAAATAGCAGATTTGATGGAATATCAAGCTGAGATAACTAAGGATAGTTTTATAAAGACATTCTGGAATGGTGTGTATTTGGATGATTATGTGGATGGCGATTATCACAACAACGAAGTTCGTCCAAATCAGATTATCGCAGCGTCGCTGCCATATTCTCCGTTAGATAGGCGTCAGTGCAAAGCGGTGGTGGATATTTGTACGAAGGAGTTGTATACGCCAAAGGGTTTGCGTACGATTTCTCCAAAAAGTGGAAGTTATCGTCCGGAGTATATAGGTGGTCAGTTGGAGCGTGACAGAAACTTCCATAATGGTCCGGTATGGCCATGGACAATAGCCGCATATGCGATAGCTTATTTGAAGGTGTATCAACACTCAGGTGAGAGTTTTATTCGTCGATTATTGACTGGTTATGAAGCAGAGATGAGTGAGTTGTGTGTTGGTACGCTGAATGAGTTGTACGATGGTAATCCACCATTCAAGGGACATGGTGGTATGAGTTATGCTCCAAGCGTAGCGTCTGTAATAGAAGTATGTAACACCTTAAAACAATACGAAGCAAAATGAAAGCATTGATGTTCGGTTGGGAGTTCCCGCCTCATATTCTTGGAGGGTTGGGAACGGCGAGTTATGGATTAACTCGCGGAATGGCGCAACAGGAAGACATGGAGATTACCTTTGTAATCCCGAAGCCATGGGGCGATGAGGATCAGTCGTTCTTGCGTATTATTGGAGCGAACAGCGTGCCAGTAGTATGGAAGGATAATGACTATGATTATGTGCGTCAACGCATGGAAGGAAAAATGTCGCCTGAGGAATACTATCATTTGCGCAATAATATTCGTTATGATTATTCTCGCATTGGAACCGATGATTTGGGTTGTGTAGGATTTTCGGGGCGCTATCCAGATAATCTCTTGGAGGAGATTGGTAATTATGAAGCAGTGGCAAGTGTGTTGGCTTCTGCTTTGGATTTTGATATCATCCACAGTCATGATTGGTTGACCTATCCAGCAGGTGTGTTTGCCAAGCACATTTCTGGCAAGCCATTGGTGATTCACGTGCATGCAACCGACTTTGATCGTAGTCGTGGAAATGTGAATCCAACGGTATATGCTATAGAGCGTAGAGGTATGGATGAGGCTGATCATATCATGTGCGTTAGTGAGTTGACTCGTCGCACTGTGATTGAGAAATATGGTCAAGATCCTAACAAGGTGAGCACAGTACATAATGCGGTAGAACCATTGGCAAACCCCGATGAATTCGAGAAACATGAGCGTAAAGATAAGTTGGTGACATTCCTTGGTCGTATCACGATGCAGAAGGGTCCAGAGTACTTTGTAGAAGCAGCAGCGCGTGTGTTGGCAAAGACAGATGGTGTACGCTTTGTGATGGCTGGTAGTGGTGATATGATGAATAAGATGATCGATTTGGTAGCACAACGAGGGATTTCAGATAAATTCCACTTCCCTGGTTTTATGCGTGGTCGTCAAGTTCAAGAGGTGTTGGCAGACTCCGATGTGTATATCATGCCAAGTGTGAGTGAACCGTTTGGTATCTCTCCGCTAGAGGCGATGCAGGTGGGTTGTCCGTCGATCATTTCGCATCAGTCGGGTTGCGCAGAGATTTTGTCGCATGCCATAAAGACTGATTATTGGGATATTGATGCTATGGCAGATGCAATTTATGCCATTGTGAAGTATCCTGCCATGTATAAGTCTCTTAGAGAGTTAGGACGAGATGAGGTAAATAATATAAAGTGGTATGACGCAGGATTGAAGGTGCGTCGTATCTATGACCTTGTACTATACCATTAAAATCAATTATCAATCAGTAAATACATTTAAAGTCATGAAAAATATTTGTTTTTGTTTTCAGATGCACGCTCCTTATAGGATGAAGCGTTATCGTTTTTTTGAGATTGGTCAAGACCATTATTACTATGATGACATGCAAACAGAAGAGCATGTAGAATGGTTGATCAATACTTCGTACATGCCACTTTGTAAGACTATAGCGGAGATGATTCGTTTGTCTAAGGGTCGTTTCCATTGTGCATTGAGTGTTTCGGGAGTGATGTTGGAGATGTTCCAGCAATTTGCTCCTGAGATGATTGATGTGTTGAAAGAGTTGGCCGTGACGGGTTGTGTGGAGTTTGTAGCAACACCATATAGTCAGTCGTTGGCTACGGTGTATAGTGAAACTGAAGCTATTGAGCAGTTGCAGTTGCAACAAGCGATGGTGAAGGAGTTGTTTGGCCAACAATCTACTACTATTTGCAATACCGAGTTGGTTTATTCCGATGAAATCGCGATATCGTTGTATCAACAAGGATATAAGACTGTGATGACAGAGGGTGCGAAACATGTATTGAGTTGGAAGAGTCCTAACTATGTATATAGTAGTGCATCTGCTCCAAAGATGAAAATGTTGTTGCGTAATGCAAATGTGAGTGATGAGTTGGCTTTCCATTTTGCAGATCCAAATTGGCATAATTACCCGATGGATGCGGAGAAATATGCACTCCAATTGGCCGCTATGCCAGAGGAGGAACAAGTGGTAAATATCTGGGTTGGCGCAGAAACCTTTGGTGTTCGTCATCATGCATTGACAGGAATCTTTGATTTCTTAAAGGCATTACCCTATTTTGCGTTGGAAAATGGTATGGGCTTTATGACTCCATCTGAGGTAGCGAAGAAGTTTGCTGCAAATGATGTGGTAGTAGCTCCATATCCTATTACTTGGGCTGGCGAGGCAAAGGATTTGAGTATATACACAGGCAATGATTTGCAAAATGAGGCAGTACAAAAATTGTTCGCAGTAGCTGAGCGTGTACATCTTTGCCAAGACAAACAGTTGAAGCATGATTGGCTGTTGTTACAGGATGTGAATTATTTGCATTATATGAACCATATTGATCAAGGGGCAACACACTATGAATCTGCGTATGATGCGTTTATCAATTATATGAATATTCTCTCAGATTTCCTTCAACGCGTGGATGAGCAATATCCAACTACGATTGAGAATGAGGAGTTGAATGAATTGCTTAAGACTATTCAAAACCAAGAGAAGGAGATTGAGAAATTGGAGAAACAACTCAAAGAGGTGAAGAAGGCAGCTAAAGCAGATGCTCCTAAGAAATCCTGCGCAAAGAAATCGACTAAGAAATAAAAGTTGCGAAATGTCAAAGACTCCCCTTGCTTGTATTGAGTGAGGGGAGTCGTTTTTTGGAAGTAAAGGTGTGTTTTTTGAAAATAATTTTGATTAATTTTGTATATTTCCATTTTTTGTTGTATCTTTGCAGCCGCAAATCTGTTTTATGGGGGTGTTTGGTTTTGACAGCAGGTAGAACAGGTATGTAAGCACGTCGAGCACGAATACCGCTCGTTAATCGGGTTCGCCATTATAACTGGCAACAATACTGTAGCTCTCGCTGCGTAACCGAAGCATAGTAGATTCGCCTAGTTTCGGCACAAGGTGCTGAACCGAGACATCGCTCCAAGCCAACGCCCAGAGGCTGATAGGATCAAGCGGTGCGGAAATATCAGGGCTAGTTCTTGTAGGCTGTGATGCAAGAATGAGATTTTAGCAGATAAGGCAATGGTTGGTGGCTTGGGTCTTGCTGTTGCTCGAAAATTAAGGCCAAGATAAGCGTGTAGAAAGCATATTGGTTCCTTGTTTGGACGCGGGTTCGAATCCCGCCACTTCCACTTGAGGCGATAATGAAGCACTTTCATTATCGTTTCTTTCTTTTTTATCATTGTAAACGTTTGGTAATAAGGATATTACTTCAAACACTTTGTTGATTTTCATGGTTCGATAATTCTCTTTTATCTTATCCCACAAAATCCCTTCAGGGAATAGCAAATTTTGTAGTTTAACCCTATCTTCGTAATTACTATTTTCCCACAAACTCCCTAATTTTGAGGTAATTACACTAACGTTATGTGCTATATTATCAAGGTTCGACAACTTTTTAGAATAACTATTCAACTGAGTGTTGATTTTGTATAGTTCTGTTTGTAATGCTCCGATAGTAGTATCATAAATATCTTGACTTATCTCCCCTAATCCCCATCTAACTTGTACTTTCCTTATCTTATTCTCTACTTCTGTTTTATTTGCCTTGATAGTTTTTATTTCCTTGTCTTGCTCCTCATTGAAATGTCCTAATTCCAACCTTATGATTTTTTGAAACAATGGGACTAATTCGGGTTTAAGTTGAAAACTTTTGAGGAACTCCGCATATAGTGCGTGCATTGTCTTTAGGCTCTTGTTGTTCTTACAATGTTTAGTGCTACATTTGTAATAATGTATATGTTTCTTCTTTGCTTCATACGCAGTTAATTTGCAACCACAATCAGCGCATCTCACATGACCGCAGAGTGGATATAGTTCATTTACTTTCTGCTTGATATATCCTACATGTCCAAATCCATTTGCTATATTGAAAGTTTCTTCATCTATTAGTGGCTCAAAGTTTCCTTTGACCCGACCACCCTCTAGCTTATCGTGTACAATATATCCACAATAAATAGGGTTCTTCAGTATTTGGTTGAGACGTTTATATTTGACATTTAAGCCCATAGCATTGAGTTTATGACATATATCTATCTCGTTTATTCCTTGCGCTCTCCATACCCAAGCATTGCGTAAAATACGCCCATCATCGTTGATTTCCATTACCAATTTCTTGCCATCTTTGTGTCGGTTATATCCAAGTGGACAAGGCAAACAATAATCTCCACGCTGAAGGCTTGCAATAGTGCCACCATAGGTTTTAGAACGACGCATTTGGTTCTCAAACTTATTGAATAGGAATAGTAAATTTTCCATTAACTCGCCCGCTGCGGTGTCTGGATCGGTAGCTTGTGTTGCCGATACTACGTATATCCCTTTTGATTTAAGATATGCTTTGGTGGCAATGGCTTCATCTCCTGCACGACTAAACCTATCAAAGGAATGAACAAGTATAACATTTATCTCTCTATCACGAGCCACTTTATTTATCATTTCTTGATATAATTTACCCTCGCTTTTAGCACTTTCAAATGTACCACCAAAATACTCTTTGATGGTTATGTTATGTGCTTGAGCATATCTCTCGCATATTTCTCGTTGCGTTTCTAATGAGCAGTTCTTGTTGAATTGGTCTTGACTTGATACACGTGTCCATAATGCTGCTACTCTCTTATCTAACTTGTTATATGGTAAAATTGGCTTTGTCATCACTATCTTGATATATGTTGTTGTCGTTATTTTGTATTATAATTGCAAGTTGCAATAATGAGTTTAGTATTTCTAATTGTTCTTGTTCGTCATATATACCTAACTTATCAAAATCTTCTTTGTACTTTTTTATATCTATCATCCTTTACGGAAAATTTCCCCTCACGGGTGCGATATTCAATACCGCTTATTCGTCTTTTAGGCTCTTTCGTACTTATTTGAAAGACTTTTATTGTCGCCAAAGCAGACTAACGCTTATAAATAAAATTTCGTATATCTGTTACATAAAATAATTACTTTATAACAAATATACGAAAAAATATTAAAATGTCAAGATATAATCAATTTCAACTTACGTAATGTATTGATACTTGTTCCTGTGATTGCTTGAATATTCCGCAGCGACAACCCCTTTTTGAGCAAGGATAATTCTTTGGTATATTGCTCTTTCATTTGCTCATCAGACTTCTTGTAGCCCTCTTTTCTTCCTACTTTACCACCATTGCTGCGGAAGTGTTGGTATCCGCTGGACATACGACTACGAATTAGACTTCGTTCCATCGAATTAAATTGACCAATTATACCAAGAACCAACTGGGCTATGGGGTTTACAGAACCATCAGCCATAAGTGTTTCAAGACCATTTTGGAGGATATATACGCTCACTTTCATTTGTGTGAGTTGTTCTATCACTTGCAAAAAATCAATCGCTCTACGACTAATTCTTGAACACTCATATACAAGCACCTTATCTATTCGATTTGCCGCAGCATATTCCAACAACTCAGTCAATGCTTGACGTTCTGCCACCGATTTTGCTCCACTTATCTTTTCGCTGAACTCTTTCACAACTTCGTAGTTCATGCGACTTGCGTACTCTCGTAATTCACTTAACTGACGTTGATAGTCCTGTCCTTGGGTGCTAACTCTTGCGTAAATACAAACCTTCTTCATTTTGATTCATCAATTAACGTATAAT
>JAZSGL010000013.1:0-53735 GCA_045532735.1 Paludibacteraceae bacterium
ATCTGGGATTAAGTCCTTACCTATAAAAAAATACTCATTTGTTATCGTAATCTTTTCTCTATCGTTGACCATTCCTATCCTCGCACTCCATTCACCTACAAAGGGCGACACTCCTGGATCAGAAGGATAACACGAACTAAAACCAATTGCGATAGCTAATAGTAAAAGATATATACAATTTTTCATAACCTTATTTCTTTAACTGTTCCACTTCCTGACGCAATTCCTGAATCGTTTCTTCCTGTTGAAGAATATATAGCGTCAACTCCTCAATCTTCTGCATTGACAATATACATATAATCTGTACTATCCTGAGATATTGCTTCGATGGAGGATATTTGCTTAGTCGGGTGATTTCCATCTATACCAGGTGAGTATTGTGGACTTGCATTGAAAAAAGAATATGCAATAGAGTCTATCTCTGACATTTGATATTCTTGTGCACATAAAGATATATACATACAGCACATTGTTATCAAAAAAATCAATCGTCTCATAAACTACTAAATTAATGCATTTTTTTTATATTACCTTCATTTATCACTATGGATAAATCCGCTTGCAATTCACTCCAGATAGCATCCATCCTATCGGGTACTTCACATAGACAGAAATCGTATTTTTGAGGTCGGATGGTGTCATAAAAACCTGATTCCTTACGCGTTTCAATAATGAGTGAAACCTCATCCACAGAGTAGTTCTTTTCAAGATATCTCTCTATATTTTCCACTGGAATATCCTTCCATTCGGCTATAGGATCATTATCTAAAATCATATCTTTAGACCACCAACCATCACTATCTTGCAACTCATCCCAATTCTTGTCAATTATAACCGAAGTTTTCCAGTCGTAAGGAAATGAATACCATCGCCAATCTACTAATAACCAATTATCCGGCAATTCCCAATAAGGAGTATGATGGCTTTCGGGAAAAGCAAACTCCCACTTGCGTTGATAAAGATGTAGTGGATGGGCAACACACATATTGAAGCGAACCATTTTAGGATTAGCCACATCCGGATTAGTTGAGTGTTTGGGCGAGTAATAAGCTAGTATATAATCTTTATAACTTGGATTTTTGAACTTAATCAAACGAACCTGATAAGGATTGGACGATGGCATTCCACCTTGTCTGGACCAACAACTAGTCATTAACATTAACAAAACACAAACACTTATTGCCTTTGTGTATGATAAAACATTTTTTGTCATCATTACTTTTTCTTTAAATTTTCAACCTCTAGACGCAATTCTCAGTCGTTGAACAATCTGCCTCACTCTACACCTTCTCCAGATGCTTCTTGATGGACTTGCTAGCCCATCTCCAGAGCAGGAAGCAGCATCCAATGAATAGGATATTCAAGACTACTTCTGATGCTATCGGCAGTGCAGTGGCAAATGCAATAGTGTCGTATACGCCATGTGCCAAGATAGGTGCTACTAATGCCAGGATAGAATATTTGGTTCGGTTCTTAGGGTCGAACTTAGCCAGCGAATAGAAGTAGCCCATGATCACGCCAAAGCAGAAGTGTCCTGGTACAGCAGTAAAGGCACGCAGCAACGCTACTGACATCCAATCAGTATCACCAATCACATACATCACATTCTCCAATCCCGCAAATCCTAGTGACACACATACAGCATACACGATACCATCCATACGCTCGTCAAAGAACGGGTTCTTGCGCAAGAAGAGCCATAGCATCAGCAGCTTGGCGAGTTCCTCTGGAATAGCAGCACCGAGGAATGAGATATTGACAGCCTGACCAAAGGTATCGCACGAAAGAGATACCAAGCCAATAGCTTGCAGTGGAAAGACGATGCACATAGTCAATGGTATGGCCAGTACGCCTAGTGATGTGGCGTTCAGCAGTTTCTGCCATGGCTCGGGTGATTTACGATCTTGCCAGATGATATACGCCAATAATGCCATTGCAGGCAATAGGGCCGAAAGCAAAGGGATAATGGTAGTGTTGTTCATAAGTGTGTGTTAGTTATATGTTTTTGGAATTGAATGTAATTACAATATGGTGTTAGGATTAGTTGTATGTTCAAAGTCATAGTGCGAATGTGAGAGAAAAAAAGGTGTTATCGTCGGCATGTGATATAATTTTATTTTTTAACATAGTCTACTATCCAATCTCCAAACTCTGGTGTCGTTTTTACAATAGGTATAGTAATAATTTCACATAACTCATAAGAGTGATTCCTTTTGATAAACTCTTCTATTTCTGCATAATTAGTACTAGTTGTAATACAAGACAATTCTACCTCATCTTCAGAATTGATTTCATCATTCCACATATATATAGAATGCAGTTTGCTTATTTGCCCAGATACTATAAGATGCCTATCTAGTAACATCCTTGCCATGTCTTCTGCTTCTTTTTTAGATTCAAAAGTTGTTTTGACTAAGATAAATTGGTTTGCAATTTCAGAGGAAACATATAGTTGGTTCTCTTTCATTTTTTTGGTAATATTATATTTTATTACCTGGCTACATCTAGCACTAAAATGGATTTGTTGGCTTGAAGTCCATCCTTCTATAGCACTAGCATCAAATTCCTTAATATTATCAAATACAGATATATGTTCGATGTTGTAGCAATCCTTAAGTGCCCACTCCTTAATTGATTCTATACTTTGAGGAAGTAAAATATTTATGAGTCTAGTACATTTATAAAAGGCATAAGCGCCTATTGTTTTTATTGAAGTTGGAATAGTAAATATATCTGTTTGATAACATTCTGGACAGCGTATCAAAGTTGTCATTTTTTTGTCATATAAAACGCCTTCAAAAGCTGTATAGAATTCATTTTCTTTTGATATTGATATTGTAGCCAACTGACTACAATTATTAAAAGCACTGGGATGAATATATTTAAGATTTGAACTTAATTGAATATTTTTTAATTTATTGCAGTAACCAAAAGCTTCTTCATCAATTTGTTGTAGAAAGTTATTAAATTGAATATAAGCTACATTAAAGCAACGATTAAAGGCTTTTTTACCAACATAACTTAATGAATCTGGAAGAATTATATAAGAAATATTCAGGCATCTTTCAAAAGCAGATTCCTCAATATGAGTAATAGTATTTGGTAGAACAATTTTTTCAATCATTGTCTTATCCTTAAATGCAAATTCTCCTATTACAGTTATGCCTTCTGGAATAACGACATTTTTTGCTCTACCTAAATATTTAATTAACCTTGAGCCATCTACTAAAAAATCACTTTCTAAACTTTTTTCCTCAAAAATATCAGTAGCTGGTACTAAAAATTGTGAAATGAGTTTAGTTATAAAACTATCAAAATAAATTATATCAAATTTTATACCATTCTGATATGGAAGTCTTGATATAGCATTGGGTAAAGTACTAGGAAACTCTACATCACCAACGAATACACATACTATATTTTTATTATTGTCTATAGCTTCTTTTATCTCCTTGTACATCCAATCATTTTCCTCATCACAAGAATCAATGGAAGCTTGTGTTATTACTAAAATGAAATTTGTGCAAGATTTAATAATATTTTTAATATTTTCGTCAAAATTTCCAGACTTAAGGCTATATACATCACAAAAAGTAGAATACCCTTTTCTAATTAAAGCATCATAAATGTTCCGCACTTCTAGTGACGTATCTTTTCTTCTATAAGAAATAAAATTTTCAAAAACCTGCATATTATATTAACCTTGACTTTATTTGTTGTTTTTATTTTAAAACCAAATAGTTTCCTCGTATAATTATATCTCCACATCCCCATCGGTGCAATGGACGACTTTGGCAGGGACATTAGCGTTCCATCTATTTTCTTTCTTTATGGATCGCCACTGCTGTTTCGTCCCTGTAAAATTAATAGTAGTTAATGCTAGGCAACCAAAAAAAGCAAATACGCCAATACTTTTAACACTACTAGGAATGGTAATGCTAGGTAAAGAAGAACATCCGAAGAAAGTATCCTCTTCTATACCTTGTAGGCTTTTGGAAAGTTCGATATAATTGAGCGAGGTACAATATTTAAAAGCTTCTTTCCCTATGTTAGTTATAGAATCAAGCACCATAATGAATATAGATAAGGAGGTGCATCTATAAAAAGCTCTATCTTTTATTCGTGTCAGATAATATGTAGAGCCCTCATGTGATAGTTTATCGAGAGCTATAATAGTTTGTGGATCCCCTTTGAAGTGAACTATTGTTGCTGTTTTTATACTATTCGATTTATACATATGTTGCGTTTCATATGTTATAGTAGCAGCTTCCGTCAATTCATTTTGTAAGTGAATATAATGATCAGATTGCGAAGTAGTCGTAGGAGGATATATGTTGTGAAAGTTACTTTCTAAATAATGTGTTTCCCCCTTTTTGTGTACTTGTTCTTCTATGGTGGTTTTATGCAAATATCCTAATATATTTGGAGTGAAATTGTCAATACTAAATGATTGTTGGTGACGCAAGGTGGCAGGTAATGATGATAATGGAATAGATGTGGAAAGAATAGTTAAAAGATTACCTAATTTGTAATTACTTTTAAGGTCATTACTAAAAGTCCTCCATTCGTATTTTACCCATTTTGAGTGGATGTTTTCCAATGATGATGCCACTACAATCATATGTTGAGCATTATCAATGGCTTCATCTATTGCATCTGCATATTGTGCGTCACCTATACGCTGTAATTCTCTGCATGCTAAGAATACAGAATATCCGTTAGCGAGTAAATAATCATATACTTTCTCGGCCATGGGATAATCCTCGCTCTTAGAGGAGATAAATACATCGTATTTCTTCTGTGAATACATAGTGTTTCCTGTTTTACTTTCCGCCTACAAAGGTACAATTTTTTTTCAAACCATCAAACTTTTTCGGAGGTGGCTCCGAAATGTGTTTTTTGATGAGCCGTTGTAATAAATATCCATATGTAGTTATTTCTTATTCTCTGATTTTTTTAGTAAATATAGGGAATGCAAAAGTGCCAATGTTAATTACAGATTTTGGAATCTTTATGGATTTTAGCGCTTTGCTCCCCCTGAACGCACACCTGCCAATACTTGTTACACTATTACCGATGGTAACAGAAGTCAAACTTGAGCAATCATTAAATGCGTACTCTCCAATACCCGTTACGCTGTTAGGGATATTAATAGAGGTCAGAGATTTGCAACCATCGAATGCCCACTCTTCAATACTCGTCACACCGTAAGGAATTGTAACGGAAACCAAGCTGTAGCAGCCATAGAATGCTCCAAACTTAATTGTTGTTACACTATTAGGGATTGTAATCGAAGTCAAACTGGAGCACCCTCTGAACGCCTCTGTTCCAATATTCGTTACGCTGTTAGGGATAGTAATTGAAGTCAAACCAGAGCACCTGCTGAATGCCTCATCTCCGATACTTTTTACGCCATTGGGGATGTTAATTGAAGTCAATTTAAAGTGCCAATCAAATGCTTTATTTCCAATGGTATCTACGTAGTAAGTATAGTTTCCATACTGAATCTGTGATGGGATATGGATTTCGGTTGCATCACAATTAGTCAGTCCACAAACTGTTAGTCCACTACTATTCTCTGATGCCTTATAAATCAAATCATCCACTTGGAATTCACCTTCAAGTAAAGCATCTCGCTTGGCTTTTTCAAATTCGGCAGAATCTTGTACAACAGTAGGTTGAGATGGAACACCATTAGTATATGCTTCAATATTTTCGGACTGCTGAATTGCTTTTGGGCTTATGCCTAACCATTCGCGCAAATCATTGTTTAGGCGAGCGAGTTTATTAGGGTCAGTGGCATCAATCTCCTGTTTATTTGGAAACATGAATTTAAACCACTTAGGCATAGGCATATTGTCTAGATTGACAATCACGATGTTCTTATGTTCCTCCAAAGCATAATTAACCTCTCGAATGGTCCAATCCGTTTCAAGATTCGTGATATTATTATGCTCTTTTGAACGCATAAACAGAAACACATCACAGACATCTATGGCACGCACGATTTTTGCTACAAATTGCGCATTGCTCTCTATGCCGTCAAGGTCGATCCAGCATTTCTCACCAGTAGCTTGCTCAATACCGTCCTTGATGGCAAACACGCGGTCCTTATCCACGCGCTTGTAGGAAATGAATATGCGTTTCTTCTCTTGACCCATGGGGAAGATAAGTTATTTTGCAGGAGATCTAACTATAAGGCAAGACGTAAACCTAGGACACCACCACAGTCTGTAGGCATGACGTAGTAACGGAAGGAGACACGGCAGTTTTCTGTATTACGATGCCAACTACCGCCACGGCAAACACGGTAGGAGCCTTGGGAAGAACCGATAGGGTTCGTTTGTTCACTGTTGCTATAGTCACCATACCAATCCTGACACCATTCATATACATTACCACTCATGTCGTATAAGCCCAGTTCATTGGCTTGTTTTTGTTTGACAGGATGAGTCTTATTGTTGCTATTTTCATTATACCATGCCACATCATCCAAATTATTACTACCTGCATACTTATACCCCTTGCTTTGGCCTCCTCCGCGAGCTGCAAATTCCCATTCAGCCTCTGTTGGTAGTCGAAATTGTTTGCCTGTCAATTGATTTAGTTTTTGTATAAATATTTGGCAGTCTTCCCAAGTGACCCGCTCTACAGGATTTTGGTCTCCTTTGAATTTGCTAGAGTTTTTTCCAAGGACTGCTTGCCATAACTCTTGCGTCACGAGTGTCTCGCCTATATAATAATCCGATAAAGTGACTTGATGAGGAGGCATCTCATCGCTATATGCATCTCTTCCTTGTTCTTCAGTTGCTCCCATTATAAAAGCACCGCCCTGAACTTTAATCATATTAAAAGATACGCCATTAACCTGGAATGATTGTTGTAATAGGTTATTAGGCTCGCCTATTTTTTCATCTCTTCCGTTTATTAATTCTTTTATGTGGTCGATATACTCGTCATGACCATGTACTATGGCATCTCTATAATAATCTATTGCTTTATTAATATCTCTTTCTACACCTACACCATTTTCATAGATATATGCTAAATTTATCATAGCTGCACCGCTGCCATTTTGAGCTGCTTCTTTCAACCATTTTATCCTTTTCGTTGGATCTGTCCAATTAAATCCTAAATTGTTTTGTGCTGTAGCTAACCTTTTGGTTTTAACAAGGTCGTTTATAAATCTATCTTGGAGTGGCTCAGGCACACCATCGGCACCCATTTTTGCCCCTAATAAGATTAGGTCCTGTATGTTTTCTGTTGTAATGTTTGAGCTGCTGCTCTGCTTTCCCTCGTTGTTATTTATTCCTTTATTCGGTGCGATTAGTTCCTTATGTGTCCAATCTTCCAAGTTATTAAGTACTTTTTCTATTTGCTTCTCATCCTGTAAATCAATACAATCTATACGACCGAAATTAAACAAGAACCACCCCTTTAAAGTAGCGCCCGATAGCAAAACAGGAATGATCTTTTTACCAGTGTTCTTCGCATACATAACTTCATTTTTTGTCCACTTAGATTGTAGCGAATGATTAGATACTGCAAATACCATACAGAAAGAATTGTCAATAGCCTCAATGATTTTATCGTCAAACTCTTCGCCACTCTCTATGCCATCCAAATCAAACCATATATCCAATGTTGGGATACGTTGTTTGAACATATTTACTAATGCATTTACATCCTCAAAATCCTTTCGAGAATAACTGATAAAAATGTCGTATTTCTTCTCTTGATTCATGGTTTTTAAAAGTTTTTTTGTTTCAACTCACAAAGGTAATGCTTTTTGATGAGATATGCAAGAAAATGCTGAAAAATCGCTATTTTAGTGTAGTGTAGGGTGGTGTTCCTAGGATGACAAGCCTACACAGCGTAAAGCGCTACTATACCATACTACGCTATACGATGTTACTTGCGGATGATCTCGGTATACCATGGGAACGCACTATCTCCAATATTTATTGGTAACCTCTCGCCTCTCTCCTCTAACCTACAGATGCCTAGTGCTAAGCTGCTGCTCTAAGCTTTGGACTTGCTTTTCAAGCGTCTGCACTTTTTGCTCGAGGGTATAGATCTCCGAACGGAGTTCGTTGACCAAAGTACGATGCTCATTGAGCGCAGAGCGGTGGCCATTGAGTGCATCGAGATGCTCGGTCCACTGTTCGGGGGTGAGTTGGATGATTTGCGCGTCTTCGTCAACCTGCTTAGGCTCGGGCAGCGAAGATGCTGGCGCAGGCGTAGGCGTGGCATCCTCCTCGCTGGTGAAGTGCTCTACAAACTTGCAAGCGATGACTATGCCGCAAACGAGAATTACCGCGATAATACTAATACCTAGGCAGCCATAGCGGGTTTCTTCTTGCTGCTGCTCAAGGGCTTTGAATTGTTCGTCCATAGTATATGCATTTTAGATGGGCAAAGTTATTACTTTTTTCTGATATATGCAAGAAAGTACTGAAAAATCGCTATTTTAGGATGGTGTAGTGTGGCGTAGTGTGGAGTAGTGTGGTGTAGTGTGGTGGGGTCATTTGCGATAAGCAAAATGTATGTGATAGGATGTAATATTACCTATAGCGATTGTTTGCGACGCGTTTGGGGCTAGAATACAGCCAAATCGTTCGGGGCCGGAGTTGGATAACCAGTCGCCACCAACAAACAATGTCATATTACTATTATTATATAACTTCAGCACCGGTAGAAAATCATAATCCATTTCAAGCTTTACATATTGCGAATAATCAGTTTGTGATGGGATGATTAGTTTTGTCACTGTAGAGGACTTCAATATATATCCATCCCCGTTTTTGACATAATGCAAGATTAGTTCTGCATCTATTTTCATCGCATCTCTCTGTAAATGAGCCAAGACAGTAATGTTCATGGCTTCCTCTTCAATGCCATAGATTCTGCGGATTGAAAAATTGGTAGAAAGCTTATCTACGCCTAAGACTTCTCCTTGTTGGATTGTCCAGCGCCATTCTTTAGTGAAATAGCCATTAGCAGAGGGGTCATAGATAATCTGTCCTATTAGGTCATTCGCTAATTCTTGATTATTTGCAGAATTTTCAATTTCTTTTTCTACGCTTTGTACCAAATGCACAGAGCGGCGGCCGTTGTAATTATCGGATTGTATTATCCCTGCATTAGCAATATCTATGCCCATACTATATACTCTATCAGCATCTGTTGTTGAGGACCATATCATGTCAAAATCATATCCGTCTGATAAAAATGTAATCGAGTTACCATTAGGACCTGTGAGCATATATCCTGTTTCGATTCTCCACCACTTACAGTGCTGCTTTAATTCTATTAGTTGATTGTAAGTTGGCAAATATTCTGTCTCGCTAACAAACATATCGTTGGCCTCTTGATAAGTATATAAGCCCAGTTCACTTTCGGCTTTCCATAAGGTTCCACTAGGAAGTCCTAAGTCAACAAAACTGTTCTCCCTGTGAATGTAATTTTCTATTTCTTGTTCAATCAACTCATAAGTTACGACGTTATCTATAGCTTTTTCTGTGGCGCTTCGCACAAATCTCAAAACAGTAGTAGCAGGCAGATCATACTTCTCTGCGAGTTTATAGATATATCCCGCTAAGCGAGGTGACGAGAATGAGGTGCCTGCCCAAGCTGTATCTTGTCTGGTCATATCAGAGATATCCACCTTGGATACCATTTTATGATACCTAGATACATCGGTTGGATAATCCGCTGGTGTGTAGTCATCTTTTGCAGAAACTAGGATGAAGTGCCGTTCAAACACTTTGCGATCCTCCAGATTGAGTTCGTAGATTAGTTCATCGATGATTGTTTCCAGTTGTTTCATTCCTTCATTTCCAGTACTATTCACAATAACAAAATCTACTTTGTCGAATTTTTTCACCAAATTAATCAACCCTTTCAAACGAGAGATATATCCTTTTACATAAGATTTCCGATTAGACTCCGTCACATCGTCATCATTCCATAACACTCTATGTGTCTCACCAGATTTATTCTCTAAATCAGTACCGATAGACAAATTGATAACAACTTTACCATTGGAACTAGCAGGAAGTGTTGAAGGAGAAAAATGAGAAAAGAGTATTGAACTTAATGCTTCAATTTTTTTAGAGTTACTAACATACCTATCATCCGATGATGCAACATTTTTTTCTTCTAAATTCACCAAAGGATCACAACCAGCTTTATCCATCATCGGATCACAACCAGTTAGCATTTTGCTCACTCTGCGGCCATGGTCGCTAGTTTTGTTATAGTTGTCTAAAGCGTATGCACTAGCCGAACAAAAATATTCAATCGCATTCGGATACACATAATCGACAAGATCATTATCATTCAATTGACTGAAATACTGACCTTCTTCTCCTACAGGAGCCTGTACTAGATAATAATTCAATTCTGGAATGGAAGAAATAATGGATAGACCTTTTTCCTTCAGCATATTGGTTGACTCCTCGTGCGACATGTCTTCGTCAAACATAATCACTAGTTGTCCCTCTACCGCAGGTACAGAGTATGCCACGCCATCTTCTTGCAATTGCACCTTACGAATAACAAGTGGCTCCTCCTCCGTTTTTCCTTTACTGCTAGAGTTGTTATTATTGCTTGATTCCGTTTCGCTATAATGAATAGTAGCGGAATCGAATGAATCACAGAAAATGATCTTTCCCTTCGATTCCAAGCTTCTAGGGATAGTGATAGATCGCAACGAAGTGCACCCGCAGAACGCCGCCTCTCCAATTTCCGTTACACTATTTGGGATAGTTATTGAGGTTAATGAAGAACAATTCTTGAACGCATCCCATCCAATCAGTGTCACGCTATTGGGAATAGTGACTGATTTTAAGGAAGAGCAACCCACGAACGCTCTTGATACAATCTCTGTCACGTTACTGGGGATAGTGATAGATCTTAAGGAAGTGCACCCGCAGAACGCGCTATATCCAATACTCGTTACACTACTAGGGATTGCTATAGAAGTTAACGAGGTACAACCCCAAAACGCTTCTTTTCCAATCTTTTTTACACTATTAGGGATTGTCACTGAGGTCAATAACTTGCAACCAGAGAACGTCCCATCTTCAATCTCTTTTACGCTATTAGGGATATTCATCGAGATCAAAGATGAGCAATCTCTGAACGCATACTCTCCAATACTTGTCACGCTATTTGGAATAGTTACAGAGGTTAATGAAGAGCAATCTTGGAACGCCCCATCTGCAATTAAATGAGTATTTTCTTTGATTGTGTAATTACCCACAAAACTGGTATCCACCTCTATTAAACAATCGTTGATATACAAGGCTCCATTTTCCCAATTAGAAGGATCATCATAGTACGCTGTACCATAGAATGCCTCAGGTCCAATACTTGTTACGCTATTTGGGATGGCAATAGAGGTTAACGAGGAGCAACTGTGGAATGCAACCCGTTTAATCTCAGTTACGTTATTAGGTATCGTCACCGAGGTCAATGATTCGCAACCAGCGAATGCCGAGCCTTCAATCTCTGTCACACTATTTGGAATGGTCACGAAGTTCAAAGATTTGCAACCCCTGAACGCATCTTCTCCAATCTTTGTCACACCATCAGGAATAGTCACTGAGGTCAACGAGGTACATGCACTAAACACATAATCTCCAATTTTCTTTACGCTGTTAGGGATCGTGATGGAGGGCAATGACTCGCACTTAATGAATACTCCATCTCCAATATGAGTCAAGCTATTAGGGATAGTTACAGAGGTTAAAGACTTGCAACCACCAAATGCCAAATCAGCAATTAAACGAGTCTTTTCTTTTATCTTGAAATTACCTACAAAACTAGTATCCACCTCTACTAAACAATCACTAATATACAATGCTCCATTCTCCCAATTAGCGGGATTGTTGTAGAGCGCAGTACCCTCGAACACTTTCCAGCCAATCTCTGTTACACTATTAGGGATGGTCACGGAAGTCAAAGATTTGCAACCCTCGAACGCATACTCTCCAATCCACTTCACACTATTGGGAATAGTCACCGAGGTCAACGAGGTACAACCTTCGAACGCATACTCTCCAATCCACTTCACACTGTTGGGAATGGTCGCGGAAGTCAAAGATTGGCAACCATAGAACGCTCCAGCTTCAATCTCTGTTACACTATTGGGGATAGTCACAGAGGTCAACGACGAGCAACCAGAGAACGCCGAGTTTCCAATCTCCGTCACACTATTAGGGATAGTTACCGAGGTCAACGACGAGCAATCACAAAAAGCACAATATCCAAATTCTGTTAGGGTATATATTTTGCCTTGGTAATCGACAGTCTTGCCAAGATAGACTTTGGTGATATCCTTCTCGGCACTTTTCAACGAAACCTCCGTTGAGGAGATAATTTCAAATGTCAGTTTGCCGATTTTAAACTCTTCTGCCATCATCGTTATAGTACTGATGGTAAGGGCAATGATTGTGAGAAGCTTTTTCATGATTGTGTTGTTTAGTAGCACTCCGCGCTGTGTAGAGTGGTGTAGTATAGGGTTGTGTAGGATGGTGTAGTGTGGTGTATATACTTAAATGATTATTATAGTTGTCTTGAAACTCATTCTATTGCAAGCGGAAATTAACAGGAAACGTGTACTTTACGCGTACTGGTTTACCGCGTTGTTTACCGGGCTTCCACCTAGGCATGCTGTTAATCACGCGCACAGCCTCTTTGTCCAATGATGGCTCCCCAGATGAACGAACAACTTGTATATCGGTTACTCGACCATCCTTCTCCACTATAAACTGGCAGATTGTACGACCTTGGATGCCATTCTCCTGTGCGATAACAGGGTACTTGATATTAGTACCAACATACTTCATCATCTCTTGTATACCACCAGGAAACTCGGGCATATTCTCTACAACCATAAAGAATTCTTCATCTCGTTCTGGAGTTTCTAGTAGGGGGCAAGCATAGAATGCCCCATCTCCGATTTCTTTCACACTCGCGGGGATGATAACAGAAGCCAAAGAATAGCAATCAGAGAATGCATAATCTCCAATACTCGTTAGACCCTCGGGGATGATAGCAGAAGTCAGGGATGAGCAACTAGAGAAAGCATAATCTCCGATTTCCTTTACACCCTCGGGTATATTCACGGAAGTCAAAGACTCGCAACCAGAGAACGCTTCATCTCCAATGCTCGTTACCCCATGTGGGATATTAAGCGCAGTTAGAGAAGAACAGTTATAGAAAGCACCATTGGCAATAAGGCGGGTACCATATTTGATAGTGTAATCACCTAGTAATCCATCGTTCGCCACTAGCAAACAATCATTGATATATAACGCACCTGCATTCCAATTAGATGGATCATTATAGATGCTGGTACCCAAGAATGCCCTCACTCCAATTCTTCTGACACTATAGGGGATAAAGACAGAAGTCAGCGATGAACAATCAACGAAAGCGGCATCTCCAATACTTGTAACACTATTAGGGATACTAATAGCGGTCAATGACGAGCATCCCTCAAAAGTCCCACTTTCAATCGTCGTAATGCTATAAGGAATGGTGACGGAAGTTAGCGATTTGCAAAGCATGAAAGCTCCTTCTCCAAGACTTGTTACTGTACCGGGAATAGTGACAGAAGTTAACAAGGAGCAACCGAAAAAGGCCCCATCGGCAATAAGGCGAGTAGTTGGTTTGACGGTATAATCACCTAGCAGTTTGGTATCTACTTCCACTAAACAATTATCGATATACAGCGCACCTGTATCCCTGTTGAGTGGGGCTCCTTGAAAAGCACTCCAGCCAATCTCTGTTACACTAATAGGTATTGTGGCAGAAATCAGAGATGAGCAACCAGAGAATGCTCTATTACCAATACGTGCTACGCCCTCGGGGATGGTAATCGAGGTCAAAGAAGTGCAACCATTGAATGCCCCACTGCCAATCTCCGTTACGCTATCGGGGAGACTGATGGAGGTCAATGACTCACACCCATAGAATGCACTTTCTCCGATCCATTTCACGCTATTAGGGATGGTAATCGAGGTCAAAGAGGAGCAATCATAGAACGCATACCCTCTAATCTCTGTTAAGGTATAGGTTTTGCCTTGGTAATCGATTGTTTCGCTAAGAAAGACTTTGGTGATATCCTGATCGGCACTTTTCAACGAAACCTCCGTTGAGGAGGTGATTTCAAATGTCAGTTTGCCGATTTTAAACTCTTCTGCCATCATCGTCATTGAACTGATAGTTAGGGTAATGATTGTGAGAAGCTTTTTCATGTTTGTGTAGGGTGGTTGTTAGTTGTGAATAATCTTCGTGTGATTGGGAATTGCTCTCTCTCCAATCCATGTCACGCTGCTCGGAATCGTGACTGACTTAAGCGACGCGCAACCATAGAATGCTAAATCTCCAATGCTTTTTACACTCTTAGGGATAGTCAGTGATCTCAATGATGAGCAACCTGCAAACGCCTCATGTCCAATCCTCGTCATGCTATTGGGGATATTGATTGACTTCAATGACCCACAACCCTTAAACGCTCCATCGCCAATCAGTCGCGTTTTTTCTGTGATTTTGTATTTACCTACGAGGGTGGAGTCCACTGCAATCAAACAATCGCTGATGTACAATGCTCCATTCTCCCAATTAGCAGGATTATTGTAGAGAGCTGTACCTAAAAACGCATCACTTCCGATGCTTGTCATGTTTTCGGAAATTATCACCGAGTCCAAAGTGGAGCATCCGCAGAATGCCTCTTTCCCAATCTCCGTTACATTGTTGGGTATCGTTACAGAGGTCAAAGAAGTACATTTGTAGAACGCCTCGTATCCAATACTCGTCACGCTATTGGGGATTGTCACAGAGGTCAGAGATGTGCAATCGCTGAATGCCAAGTCTGCAATCAAACGGGTGTTTTCTAGGATCGTGTAATGACCTTTGAATGTGGTGTCAAGCGTGATCAAACAATCGCTGATGTAGAATGCCCCATTGTACCAATTAGCAGGATTGTCGTAGAGCGCAGTACCATAGAACGCATCCCATCCAATCCATGTCACGCTATTAGGGATCGTCACGGAGGTCAAAGCAGAGCAACCTGTGAACGCTGCCCATTCAATCCCTGTTACGCTATTGGGAATAGTCACCGAGGTCAAAGATGAACAATGCCAAAACGCCCTTTCTCCAATTCCTGTTAGGGTATATTTAGTACCGCGGTAATCGACTGTATCGCTAAGATCGATATTTGTAATATCCTTGTCGGCGTTCACTAATGTAACGGTTGTCGGTGAGGTGATTTCAAATGTCAGATTACCAATCTTAAACTCCTGCGCCACCATCGTCATACTGCAGATGGCTAGGGTAATGATTGTGAATATCTTTTTCATGGTAATATAATGCTTAATTGTTTTTAATATTCCGCTGCAAAATTAATAAAAATTAGGCACAAATGCAAAAAAAAATCGCGGAAAATGCAACTTTCCACGATTTTTCTTGTATTCGAACCTGTATAGGGAGGGCAGTATGGCTATTCCATTTGCATGAGGCTGTCGAGCCATTTGTCGAAATCGGAGTTCTCCTCATCGTCCTCATTATCGGCGGCGGACTCTGGCTCATCGTCAATATAGACCTTCATACCCATTTGCTGATAGGTATCACGCATATGTTCCGCTGCGATCAAGTGAGGATATTCGTCATCCTCTGAATCCTCCATAGGAAAATACTGCTGGATATTAGGCCCTATAATCAGCTTCTCCAAACCATCGCAGTCCTCAAAGATATTCATATCTAGTTTCTTCACCCCATCTGGCAGTCGCACCTCCTCTAGGCTGATGCATCTGCGGAAGGCACTATCCTCTATGCGCCCCAAACTAGCAGGCAGGTAGATGGCTCGTAGGCTGGCACATTCCTCAAAAGCCGATTGACCAATCCAGAGCGTGTTATTAGACAATATCACCGTGAGCAGCTGGTCGCAACCTGCAAACATATCATCTGGCACATCAAACATACTCTCGCTCATCTTGGCAAAGCGCAGTTTGTCGCATGAGAAACACCCTCCCTTGCCAACCGTTCTCACCGAACTAGGCAATACGATTTCGCGCAACTCATCGCACCAACCAAAGGCATATTGCCCAATTTGAGTTAGCCCTTCGGGCAAATCGATCTCCTCAATATGGGAGCCAAAAAAGGCATAGTTGGCTATCTTCTCCACCGCATATGTTTGCCCCTCATACTCCACCTGCTGCGGTATGCGCACATGGCCGTGATAGTGGGGTAGTGTGGTGTAGGATGGTGTAGTATGGTGTCGTGTGGTGTAGGATGGTGTAGTGTGGTGTAGGGGGGATATCACTGTGGCACAATGCGACAATGTGTCGATGCTGTAGGATATGCCATCTATGGTGCATACATGGTCGGTGATATGTTCGCGATAGTGCCATGCGAGCTCCTCGGCGTACGCTGGTTTGAGATCCGTAGGAACGAGAATGAATTGCAAGTTATCGCACTTGTCCATGATTCGTCGCCCGATTTTCTCGACCTTGCCGAGTAGTGCCACTCCTCGAAGGTCGAAGCACGAGAGAAAAGCTTCGTCCTCAATACATCTGACCGAAGCGGGAAGCTCGATATAGTATGGCGACTGTAGTTCGAACGAATCTGGGAATGATGCAGCGTATGCGCCATCCGACTCGCCCACCTCGTACATATACTGCCCGTCAAAGGCGAAGGCGCGATAGCCGATGCAGGTCACCGTGTAGCTCTCGCCTTCGTAGGTGACACGCTCGGGGATGACAATCCTGCCTCGGTACAATCTGCGCTCATAGGGACGCACCACCGTAGCGGTCTTGCTATGCGAGTACAGCACATAGAACAAGTCGCCTATCCACGCACTTCTAACCGAAGTGTCCGCGTATGGATAATCATCTCCTACCCCCTCTGGACGCACGATGATGGCATCGTGTTCAAAGCTAACCAAAGTCCCTGAAGTATAGGATTTCAGCGACTTGGGCAGAAAGATGCGCATAGGGTTGGCAAGGTTGCAGAAGGCGTATGGGCTGATCGCTTCGATACCCTCAGGGATGATACAATCGGGTTCGAAGTTGGCAGTGTTGAACGACCTGTATTGATACAGCACTTTGCCCATCATGACCATGCCTTTGGGTTGATTCTTTAGCCATGGAGTGTGGTGAAAAGCATCCTCGCCCACATAGGCTAGATCCTTCGGAAAGACAATCTCGCGTAGGTTCTCGCAGCCGTTGAAGGCATTCCACTCGATTCGCTTCACGCTCTCGGGTAGGATGAGGCACTCCAGAGTGGGCATGGAGGCAAACGCTACTGCACCTATCTCCTGTACGGTATCAGGAATATGGGAGGTCTTGCACGCTGATATCAGACGATTGCTAGCCGTCTCGATGATGGCATGGCAGTTGTCACGAGAGTCGAAGTATGGGTTGTCGGGCGATACGATGATCTCCTCTAGCATGTCGCAGCAGCTGAAGGGATTCGTCTCGATTCGTCGAACCGTGCTAGGGATATAGATGCGCTTGAGGCTTTTGCAGTCAGCAAATGCACCTCCGTCGATAAACTCTAATCCCTCGTTGAGCACCACCTCCTCGAGGTTCGCACAGTTGCAAAAAGCATTGCGACCAATCTGTCGGAGCGAGGACGGACAGACGACACGACGCAGGGTGTTGTCGTAGTCGCTGACTGCCGTATCGCACACCACGCGGGTGTCCTCTCGGATAGTCAAGACACCATCTGGCGTGTTCACACGCCCCACGCCTACCAGGAGATCGTGTGCGTAGTGTATGCCATGGCGCTTGTAGGGCGTTAGGTCGAATGCGCCTTGCTCCACCATCTGAACGGATGCGGGGATATCCACTTGCTCCAGACTCTGGCATAGCCCAAAGCAGTTTACGGGGATGTAGGCTAGCCCCTCGGGAAGCGCAATGCGCTGGAGACTAAGACACGAATAGAAGGCCTCCTCACCAATCTCTTGGACGGAGGCTGGGATATGGATGTCCTCTAGGCTCTCACACAAAATAAACGCACGAGATTCTATTTTCTCAAGCCCCTCAGGAAGGACGATAGTTCTCAGATTTTTGCATGCTGCAAAACACCCATCTCCGATGGTTTTTACGCCTTGAGGGATGATGATTTTCTCCAATGCACCGCAGGATTCAAATAGATCCGCTGGCAGATGTGTTAGTTGCGATGGTAAGGTTACTTGCTGGAGGTTCTCGCAGTCGCTGAATGCGTTCTCGCCAATATAGGTTACGGACTTAGGGATGACGATCTCCCTCAGTTCGCTCATGCTCTCGAAGGCACTATGGTGGATCCTTCGGAGTCCTTGGGGCAGTGTGATGCTCTTGACATCATCACAGCCATAAAATGCATCTTCTTCGATGCCAATCACGGGGATGGATTGTCCATCCACCAGAATGTGGGCGGGTATGCGTACCTCGCCTGAATAATGGTTTTCTACTACGTATGCACCATTCTCTTCGGTGCGTAATTCATACTTGATCTTGTCGATGATTATTTCCATAGATTATTTTGATTTTTTTAGGTATTTTTCTTTACTAAACAATAGGCGCTCTGCGCCATCCACAAAACACAAAAACACTATAGCCCCATCAGGCTGTCTTAATGCCGCTACGCGGCGTTCAATACATCAAAGACCACTGTCTCAAAGAGAGTATATAGATATATCTTTATCTGCGCTTTTGGGGCGCCTTCTGATCAAAACGGGCACTCAAATTGCTCCTCCTCCTGCAGACGGCGCTCCATAATATAGGCATATCGCTGCTCTTCCCAAAGCTTCATGCGGATACGGTTCTCCTCATTAGGCACATAATAGACATTATCGTCGCGGTGGTAGATAATGAGGTGCACGCGATTGCGTCCGTCTCTACACTCGGCAATCATCCATTGATACTTATCCTGCACACTTGGCATATGACTATTGGGCTTGACATAGGCATAGTGGCGGTAATGGTTTTTATAAAAATATGCATAAGGATATGGCAAGCGTTCGGTGCCATGCTCCTTGGCCTGTGCAAAGCAGCAAGTGACGCGGTTGTAGTACTCAAAATCCAAGAGACGATGCGTAGCCATGACAAAGAGTCCTTCGATATAGGCTGCATTCGTCTGTTTGCGGGCCACGAGCTTCTTGTAGCGTTTGAAGAGCGAACGAACAGTCGTATCGTCCTTGCCGCGAATCATACGCAGATAGTTGAGTTTGCCGTAGATGACCTTACACATTGTCACGGGGTGGGAGTGAGCCGGACCATGCTTGCGATAATGCTCGAGCCACTTGTGAAAAGCCAAGGTATAGCCGTATCGCTCCCATATATATAGCAGATTGCGTAGGTCAGCTATGTATTGATGAGTGACATTTGCTCGCTGGTTGACCACTAGTCCTGTGACTTCCTGGCGACTACCTCGCTTCTGCAGGCGGGTCTTCTTGTCGTTAATAGTGAACCCCTGTCGCTGGATGATACGATGGAGTTCGTGGATGCACTCTCCCCCGGCATGATAGACATTGTGCATCGAGCTGAAGGTGATGTCATCGGCATATCGGGTGAAGGTAAGTCCGAATCGTCGTGCTAGCCCGGCTAACTGATGATCAAGCGAATCACAGATAGCATTGGTGAGCAGTGGCGACACGGGAGAGCCCTGTGGCAGGACATAGGAGACATGTGTCTCGGTAAGCGAAGCCTGCTCCATACGCATACTGACCAGCCCTGCAATAGTAGTCGCCAATTCGCGATTGAGTGAGAAGGGTGGGCATTGCAGGCGGGCACACACACGCGCTCGACGAATAGAAGGAAAGAAGTCTTTAAGATCAAGATTGAAGACATAGTTCTTCCCCTCATGCGCCTGCGCATTGAGCTTCACCGAACGATTCTTAACAAAGCCCATGGCATGATCCGACGGCGTATATGCCTTTTCCAGCATCTCAGCTAATGCACGCAAGATCCATTGATAGGCAGGATCATGCGGCGCTGTGATGATACGGACTCCTCCCGACTTTTTCGGTATATCGAATGTGCGAAAACGCCCCTTGATATTGTTTGGGTTGCTAAAATAGCGTAACTGCTCGAGAGTAATCGCGGGAGTAGTGTCCTCTACGGGAGATAAACGCTGGTGAAGCGACATGATCTCGTTGATGCGTTGCAGCAGGTCGTGCGTGGTACGCAAGTCGGAGAGCAGGTGCGATTGGTAGTAGGAGGCGATGGATGAGTAGTGCATAGTTGAAGGTTTATAGTTGATAGGCGATAGGCGAGGATATTTGACTGTGGATAACAAAACATTTTCTCATATTAACACGAAGTGCCTTCTGCAACTAGGACAAGGACGCAGTCATTGTCCCTCAATTTGGAAATGAGCAGTTGCTTGCAACTGCGAAATTTGCAAATTGATTGCTCAATTTCAGACCGTTGGGGTATTCCAACAAGTTGGGTGTCAAGCGAATACGCGTGACTATTCAAAAGTAGGTTGTTTGTTATCCACAGTCAAAGATCACTTGCTCGTTAGAGCTGGCTGCAAAAGTACAGCTTTTTTCTTAAACTACAAAATATTTGTGCGTTTTTTGTTAAAATTGTAGATTGGGTTATAGGTTTGAGATGGAAATCTGCCCCGTGCCCTACTCAGTTACTCCTTGGTAATCTTAAATCCCAGTCGGCTAATGAGTTTTAGAGTACCGACGGCAGTGTCGCGGTCGTAGGCTTTCTCCACTTCGGGCAGCTCCTCATACGGTACAAGACATGGATGATGTTTGAGCTGATCGTTGCGCTCTGTACCATAGGTCCAACCTTGTTCGATGCGCGATTGCGCCCACACTTCGTGGACATTCTTTGCCATAGCTTCTACTAGGCCGTTTAGCTCCTCGGACAATTGGATATTGTCCAAATTCTCAGGTTTAGGGATGTAAGTTGGTTTCATTTTCATTTGTTTTTAGTTAAGTGATTAAGACACTTATTTATGGTCAAATTGTGTGCCACAGTCACAAGACTGACAAAATGGCAGAGATGAGTTGGCAGAATACTTATCTAATAGTGATTTGAATAAGCTTCTCTTGAGGCAGATCCATGATTGGAAAGCGTTCATGTATTCTGGTACAGGTACTTCGTTCATGCCCATGGCTATCAGAATCTCCTGCTTGAGTGCAATACCTTCTGCGACTAATTCTAGGTCATATCGCTCATGTGCCTTCTCTATGTATATGTTAATCTCGTTGAGAGCTTCTGTCAAAAGCTGTTGGTTGTGCGCACTGCCCCCCTTGACATATGCATACAATGCAGAATGATAGAATAGTCTTCCCCCTTTGACATGGAGGCTATATGGTGAGAGCTCTTTTTGGAAATAGAGGAATTGTTCTTCGTCTTGGGTTTGTATTGCATACAAGGCTGACATATACAAATATCTGGACCAATATCTATCGCGATCTTGAGGCTTTTGGTAGAGCAACTTCATTTGTTGCAATAATTCTGCAATATGTTCAATTCTACCAAGATTCAGATATTGCTCGATTAAGATTAGCGTGGATCCAGTACGAATATGTTGAATCTTGTGTAAATCATATTCGTAGGATAGGTTGGCGATGAGTGATTCGCCTTCTGCAATAGCTTGGTTGAGTCGCGTAATGGCACTATCATATTTTTGCTCATGCATCTCAATACGTGCATATACACTATTTAGCACGAGTAAATAATCCTGCCGCATTAGTAATTCGCTACTTTTCAATGCTATTTGGATATATCGTTTGGCGTTGTCAAACTCACCAATGATTCTATAGGCAGAAGCTTTAAGCTCATAGATTAGTCGATAACTATCCAATTGCTCTTGTGATGCATGACTTAGTTCGTCGTCGGATGGCAAACCTAGAGGGACATTGGCAGTTGCTTTGATATCATAAATGATATAGTAATATGCGATAAGAATGCACCTAATGTTGAAAGAACATGATGCGATGTCTAGTTTGTGGATGTAATGATCAAATCCCCATTGGCGCAGGAGTCTATAATAGTCGTGATCAAAGAAATAGATGTGATCCTGTATGATAATAGATTGGAAATTATGGTTGGAGAACACCTTGTCCATATCTCCACTATTATGATAGTAATATCCGAGATCGTCTAATAGCGTCTTGAAGAATACTGCTTTCCCCATAGATGATTTACGAAGATCGATGTATTCTTGGTTTGATAAAAATTCAATAAACATGCTCTGACGCGTATAGGCCATGTGTTTTAAGAGGTGTGACAGAGCATAGTAGGAAGTTGTGTCATGTTGGAGATGGTAGTCGATAATGATATCATTACCTGCCTCTTTGTCAATCCAATATGGCCCCGCTTTGTCCATATCGGTAAGCCAATCAATTAGTGATAAGTGGAATGGCTGTAGGGTAGCATCTGGTTTTTGGATGAAGAATGCTCCCATTCTGCGGGTAAAGGTAATAACCTGATAGTTGTTCCAATGTAAATACCGCTTTAGTGCATCCGTAGTGATAGGTTCTTGTCGAGCCACAATGAGTTCTAGTGCAGGTCGAAGCAATGTGTCGTAATCTGAGATTTGCTCGAATTGTGTATGGAAGTATTGATAGTATATGCCTCCCAATCCTTTGGGAAATGTTTCGGGATTGGTAATACTGAGGTGCCCGTTGATGATCTCGTCGCATACATGTTTAGCATATAAAAATACTCCTTCAGAATTCTTTTTAATCGTATCGCATGAGGATAGATAGTAAGGACTATGCTTGTGTAGGGATAACCTCTCCTTGATATAATTATCTATATCGTGTTGATTAGATACATTGTCGGGATCTAGATACCATGGAGAGAAACTTTGTAGCGGAGTCCTAACTATAGGGTCATTACGGCTAGTAATCACAAAACGCACCCACGAAGGAAGTCGGTCGAATTCGGAGGCAATGAAATTAGCCAAACAGTTTTCAGACCCATCGGTGGCCTCGTCTAATCCGTCAATAAGGATAATGATATATTTCTGTTGGAGGCTCGTAGGCGAAAGCATGTTCAATGGCTGAGTGATGAGCGTATCAAATAGTGCGCTATCGCCATAGGTCTGTAATATGTTCTGGATGTCGAATCGCTCGATGATGGCTTTGTATTCGGGTAATTGGTTGGAGAGTTGATAAGCGATGGTACATATAGCCCTTCTAGGGGAGGATTTTTCGCTATGTCCACGCCTGCAAATATGGTATGCAGCAATTTCTGGATAGCGTTGTAATAATTTTACAGCCACTGCAGTCTTACCAATACCTGGAACTCCTGTGATCCAGAATAGTCGGCTAGCATTCTCGTCTTGTAACCAATTGTTGATCTCATTGAATACCCATTCTCGTCCAACAAACCATGTCTGATTGAGAACTAGATCGCTCTCAAAGCTAAGAGGGTTAAGCGTGTTGAATAGGCTGATATATTGTGTATTGATCTCTTGTTCTGGCGAAGTGAGTGCTTCTACGATTCTGCTATAATCCGCCTTGAAACTTTGGGTGAGCTCTATTTTGTTGACAGAACTAGTTAAGTCAAGGTATTGAATACGGTATATCGAAAGCGGGGGCGTTGTCCATACCAGCATTACGGGTAGGATTTTCAAACGGCTATCCAATGCTTTCGCTATTTCGTTTAAACAATATCCGTCAGGTCTCCGTACAGAATGAGGGGTCATTATGAGTAGTATTCGCCCTATAGTAGGGTCCTGACTAACCCAGTCTAACCCATCTTCAATATATTGCTCCCAATCTCCCCCTGGTTTGATGCGTTGTGCATCAAACCATACTTCATGCCCATCGGCTTCTAATTGCTGAGCTATTGACTGAGCGAAAGTGGTGTAGTCATCGTGACCGTAACTGACAAATACTCTCAATTTCATATCACTTGAATCTCTTTATACTAATGTATCTCTTAAGTATATTTCCCCTTATTTCTTATAGTGGTACCCATCTACCAACTTGAGAATCAAGGGTATGCCATCATTTAGCTTTTGATCATATCGCTTTGCATCTGGATCTACATCATCCAAGTGGTCAAAATCGCAGATACAGTAGTGAATCTTGTTGATTGGGGACTTGAGTGCTTTCTTGTATTGTGTCAAAGGCTTATTAATCGCGTTGATTTTTTCCTCACACTCTGTCATTGCCTGAAGTTGTGCAATCATCTCTGCATCGATGACAATCTGATTCTTTTCCTTCTTAATCTTTTTGTTTTTCTCAGCTATAAATGCTAATAGTTCAGTGAAATTCAAATCGTCCACATTTTCCGTCAAATCGTTCGCTGGGAATTTAATTTTAATATTCTCCAATAATTTTTTCAAATAATCTGCATTATCTTTGATGAATTTTTCTTTTTGCTTGCTGAGTGGAGATAGTAACTTAGTAGTATTCTTCTGCTCTTTACGGATATAGCCATATTTTGTTTCGTCAACAGGCGTGAATCCCAATAGCAGTTGTTGCACATCCCAGCGGTTGTGCT
Organism: Paludibacteraceae bacterium; assembly: GCA_045532735.1. Lineage (GTDB taxonomy): Bacteria > Bacteroidota > Bacteroidia > Bacteroidales > Paludibacteraceae > Colicola. Next base: position 24,474 of record JAZSGL010000013.1, read on the forward strand.
CGCACTCAGCCAATCCTTTAGCCTCTTTCAAGGCATGCTTTACATCTTCGTACCACCCTTCGGTGAAAAATGCAGGATTATTGTATCCTCCGATGGCAGCATCTTCAGCAAGTGGGGTAGGCATAGCACTTCTGATCTTTTGGTATATAGTATCTGCAAAATACTTATTCGACCACTTCAATGCTACGGATAAACTGTTCCAACGTTTGCGTAGTTTTTTGTAGGTTGTTTTGTCGTCCATGTCAAGTGGGTCTAAAACACTTTTCTTATCCAAATCATATATACCATTGACTAGCAATGCCTTGAGGTAGTAGGTGCGACTATCGATGTATTCGCCGTAGAGCATACCAAATGGTTTGAGTTTCTTATAATGTTCATTCAACTCTTTGTTGTCGTTCTCAGGATTGAGATTGCGAATGATATCAGCTGCTTCACGTTGATATACCCAAATCTCTTTCACCTTAGGATATACCTCTGCTGGCATGTACAATGCGGCAGCTACGGCTTGGTGCGTCTCTGGCAAACAGATAGCTATAGTGACCATGGATTTGTCGTCTGCCGTCACTAGGCGCAGATATTCGCGCACTCCATCTGACTCCAACTCGCCCTTCACAAACTCAATCTCCACATCTAAGAAGTTCTTACCCCCTTTGCTTAGATGCTTCCATGGGTAGTCTTTCTGGCGTGTAGGATCTACCCAACCATAGCGACTATTGAGTTGGTTCTCTTTGCATGTGTTGGCATCTATATAGCGATGGCGCGCTAGTTCGAATAGCGAAGCGTATCGTCCTTTAAAGAACTGCATCTCCTGCTCCGCATTGGCATCAATAAAGGTGATACGGCTTCTGAGTGAACTATTCTTAACATAATTAGGATAATGCGCTTGGAACAATGCTTGTACACCCATTGCCACACCCATCTTAGACATGCCTATCACGATAAAGTGTACGCGTTGCTCATCATCGAATCGAATGCCTTCATAACCATCAAGTGGCCTATATGTTACTTTGTTTTCGTGTTCTTTAGCGTGTTCACATTGTTTGTCATTCTCGTCAATGAGCGCCAACGCATGATTATCCACAATCACACGGCGAGCCCATGACTCGTAGCGGTTGAATGGGATAAAGTGCATGGCTTGTTTCACCTCTGTTGCTACATCCGAGAACTGGAAGATAGAGTAGGTGGTTTGATACTCGAAGAGTACTTTGCAGACCCTCTTTTGATGGTCTATCTTGTTATTAATGCGTGATAATCTATTTTCTAGTCTTGTAATTCTATTCTCGATCCTCTGCTTTTTCTTCTTTTTTGGGGATGATTCAGTGTTGATGGCTTGGATCTTTTTATTCAATTTGCCGATTTTGCCATCTAATCTGCTGAGTCGCTTTAAGAGTCTTTTATGTGGCTTTTCATTTCCTAGCACCTTGGCAATCATATTCACGCAGCGCATATTCATGGTGTCGTGATAAGTCTCACCTCCATTTAGGGTGGTATTTTCGCCTAATACATAGATTTCAGATGCATGCTGTAGGTGCAAGGTATCTAGTCCCTCGTAGGAATTGCGCAGATCACTATAAATAATCACTCGATTATACTCGTCTTCTGTCAAATATGCTTGCAACATTTGGCGCACTTTTGCCACTTTGCTACTAGTCTGTAGAATGACATATTTGTTTTCTCTCTCATGAGCGTAGTTGAGCGAATTCTTTTTCTTGTCCTCGTGCATCAATAGGTTTTTGATCACAGATGGCGCAACCTCGTTGGCTCCGATAACGACAGCAAAATCATTTCGTCTGAAGATCCCTTTGAATACGCCAACGCAGTGGTATCTCACTTCACCATTTTGGTACCGTTTTGCTCGTCGTCCAGTCCATCCCACAATGGTAGCAAGTACAAGACCTTCAAACACCACAACTTGGAAGAGCATGACTAGGATGAAAGAGAATATATTCAGGTCGCCATCTTTGGCTTCTTTCATCTTGAGGCTAAACTGTATAGCCCGCAAAAAGTCATTCTTGGCATTGATACTATCCATCCAATGCATCGACAGCGCCCATGCTATCAGCGCAGTACATGCTGCCATGATTAGCGCCACCAAGAGAAAGTACTTCCAATTGAATGTTACGAGCAACTGATCTCGTGCTATTGGTTTGGCGCAAAACCATATCAGCATACCTAGTAGGAAAACAAATCCTACAATGCCTGCAATATTTATCCAAATTTCCATGATGGTGTGTTAATTGTGTGTTATGTGTGTGTTATTAGATGCCAGATTACGCAATTTATTTTTACTTCCCTTCGCTCCCTCTACTTTAACTTATATTTAACTTATATTTAGCACCGCAATCGAGGATGAGGTCCAAGAGGTCAGCAAAAAGCCCCTCGGCATCTTCGCTCTCGTTATAGCAGATGGAGTGGTAGTACTTGTCGTGCAAATATTCGGTGAGGTCAGATAACTGCACTTGCAAGTAATTGGACATGATGGCGGTGTTGTCGCTATCCACAATGGCTTGTTGCTTGTAGTCATGGGCATGGTTCTCGAAGTTCTGGTACTCCAATTCGACAATCATTTCCCGTTTCTCCGTGACTTCCACCGAAACCCAATACGAATACGGAGCGTCATTGTCAACCTCGATTAATTCTACTATGTCTCTCATAATTCTTGATTTTGTGTATTAGATGACACATGAAGTCCAACAGCTTGCAAAGTTACAATATTTTTTTGAACTATGCAAATAATACGGAAACAATGCTGTATTTTGTGAAAAATAACATTAAAAGAAACTTTTAATGCGTAATTCTTGTGTGTTCCAAATATTTTTGCTACCTTTGCGCGCTAAATAATTTGTAAAGTGGAATATTTCGGTTTAATATCGGCTAAAGTGGGAGTGGCTGCCAAGCAGGTGGCTGCTACGGTGGCGCTTCTGGGTGAGAATGCGACTATACCTTTTATTGCACGATATCGCAAGGAGAAGACGGGTAGTTTGGATGAAGTGCAGATAGCTGCCATCGCCGACGAGTACCATCGTTATCTAGAGATAGAGGATCGTAAGGCGACGATATTGAAAACCATCGATGAGCAAGGCAAATTGACCGAGGAACTTAAAGCCCGCATTGAGAAGTCATGGGACTTGACTGAACTCGAGGATATTTACCTACCGTACAAACCGCATCGCAAGACCCGAGCAGATGTGGCGCGTGAGCAAGGCTATGAGCCGCTAGCAAAAGCGATCTTCGGGCAGAAGCACGAAGGTGATGTGGCAATGAGACAATTGGGGGATAGGCGAGAAGAAGCTCTGCAGGGAGCACGCGATATCATTGCCGAATGGATAAGCCAAGACGAGCAAGCGAGAAATGGTATTCGTCGCGAGTTTACCTATTCTGCAATATTGACCACCAAAGTTGTTAAAGGCAAAGAATCGGATGAAGACGCTCAGAAATATCGCGATTATTTTGCGGTGAAAGAGCCACTTAAGCGTATCACTTCGCACCGCCTATTGGCTATCCGTCGTGCGGAAGCGGAAGGTTTCATCCGCGTGGACATTTCACCCGATAGCGAGAAGGCATTGGATAAGTTGGCTAGACTATTCCTCAAGACCAATAGCGACACCACCTATCAAGTAGAACTCGCCATGGAGGATAGTTATAAGCGACTACTCAAGCCGTCCATTGAGACTGAGTTTGCAGCTAGTAGCAAAGAGAAAGCCGATGAAGAAGCAATACGCGTATTTGCGCAGAATCTCCGTCAATTGCTTTTGGAGTCGCCGTTAGGTCAGAAGCGCGTATTGGCGCTTGACCCAGGATTCCGTACAGGCTGCAAGACGGTCGTACTATCCGCACAAGGTGATCTGCTGCACCATACCGTGGTATTTGTCAATAACGTGGCATCTACCAAGACGCTGCAACAACTCATCGCTCAATACCAAATAGAAGCCATTGCCATTGGTAACGGCACCGCATCGCGCGAATGCGAGCAGATGGTGCGTATCGCCTTAGACAACAATACTACACCATCCTATACCACTATACACCACACGGCACCACCGCAAGTATTCGTTGTCAGCGAGAGCGGCGCATCGGTGTATTCGGCTAGCAAGATAGCCCGCGAGGAGTTTCCTGATGAGGATGTCACGGTGCGCGGAGCGGTATCGATTGGCCGACGACTGATGGACCCACTGGCAGAATTAGTTAAGATTGATCCTAAATCAATAGGGGTGGGGCAGTATCAGCACGATGTTAACCAAACACGATTAGGAGAAAGTCTACAACAAACAGTAGAGAGTGTGGTGAACCATGTGGGCGTGGATGTGAATACGGCTAGCAAACATATATTGACTTATGTGTCGGGGCTTGGTCCTGCGTTGGCGCAAAATATCGTCAATTACCGTAGCGAGAATGGTGCTTTCGCTAATCGCAAAGCGCTGCTCAAAGTGCCTAAAATGGGCGCCAAAACCTTTGAGCAAGCAGCAGGTTTCTTGCGCGTAACCAACTCAGATAACCCGTTGGATAACTCAGCGGTTCATCCAGAGAGCTACAGCATCGTAGAGCAAATGGCAAAAGATTTGCGCTGCAAAGTGGCAGATTTGATGAGCGATGCCGAACTACGCGCTAAGATCAACTTGCAACATTATGTGACCGACCAAGTGGGCTTACCCACACTCCAAGATATTCTTCGCGAATTAGAAAAACCAAGTCGTGATCCCCGCGAGCAACTAGAAGAATGGCACTTCGACGAGAGCGTACACTCAATAGATGATCTGCAAATTGGTATGCTGCTCCCTGGCATTGTTACCAATATCGCCAACTTCGGCGCATTTGTGGATATAGGCGTGCACAAAGACGGACTAGTGCACATCTCCGAGATGAGCAACCGCCGTATCAATAACCCAAGTGAGGTGGTATCGCTGCACCAACATGTAATGGTGAAAGTGATTGACATCGACAAACAACGCGGAAGGATTCAACTGTCGCTGAAGGTGTGAGGTTTAAAGTTTAGAGTTTAAGGTTTAATGTATAAAGGCAAAAAAGATATGAAAAAGATTTTTACTATTTTGCTACTATCCGTAGCTATGATGACGATGGCGCAAGAGGTACCAGCGTCTTTTCCACGTAAATTCCTTATTGAACATTTTACAGGCACATGGTGCGCATACTGCCCATACGGCATGATGGCGATAGACTATGCGGTACAGACGTCAGAAACCCCATACGTTTGGGTTAGCCACCACATGGATGACAACTATTCCATCAATGAGGGATATGAAATATATGGTATCTATGCTGCCGCTGTTCCTGAAACAGAGCAAGGAGTACCTTCTATGATGCTCAACCGTTCGCAGCAATCACAGGGAATGGGATTTCACCCTGGTTATTTGCCCGACATGACTATCACAGATGCTACTACTGCCGAAGCTTCGGTAGTGATTGATCGTACTTATAACCCAGAAACGCGTCAACTGGATATCACCGTCAGCGGACAAGTGGCCAACACTACTACCACCGCCTATCTGCTCACCGTACTCATCAAGGAAAATGGTATCATTAGCACTCAAAATGATGCATATTTTGCATGGGGTAGCTCGTGGAAAGAATTCATCCATCCTCGTCTCTCACGCGCCTTCCTCAGCGCAGCTACGGGTGATCGTGTTAATGTGGAGAACCAAGCATATAGCAAGATCTACACCTATACCTTGAACGAGAAATGGGTTCCAGAGAACTGCTGTGTAGTGGCATACATCACGCCTCTTACCAAAAAACCTATCATCAATGCTGAACAGGCCGAGATTGTGGAAGGCACTACAGGTGGTGAGCACTTCTATCCGTTGGGAATCACTTCTAGTGTTGCACCAAGCAATTCTGACAAAATCACATTCGATTCTATCGTCGTAAATAAAAAAGAAGCAGACAAACTTGAAGTGTACCTATTTTCTGAGACATTGGTTAGTCATGCACAATATGGATACTTGACACCAATGTTGGCATTAGAGATCAACACCACCGCAGATACATTGCCAGTGGATACTTTGGATATCGTGGCAGGTAATGCAGAGAATACCATCACTGCGGGATCTTTTGACATCAACTCCTTTACATACGGCGGTTCATGTTACTACTATGTAGATCCTGTGGCGTTGAAAACTGGCGTGGTAGATCCATACTTTGCATGGCGACTCAACAAAGGTAAATTGGCAATAGATGCCCAAGGCAATATCTTAACAGCCGGCAATTTCTACAACGGCAAGCACTTCACCATGCGCTATACAGCTCCTGTAAATACGGCATTAGAAGATATCGTGCTTCCTAAGCAACAATCCGTTAAATACATCCAAAATGGTAAACTCATCATCCGTAACAATGGAGCGGAATACGATGTGGTAGGTAAAAAGTTATAATCGAAATTTTATAAGCAAGAACATATGAAAAAGATTTTATTACTCACAGTCATGGTTATTTGCGCAGTGGCAATGAGCGCACAACTGCCAAATGTGAAATTGCAAGACATCAATGGTAACACTGTACAAACAGGTTCTATTAGCAATGATGGAAAGCCAATCATCATTTCATTCTGGGCAACATGGTGCAAACCATGCTTGCGTGAGCTCAAAGCTATTCACGAAGTTTATCCTGATTGGCAAGACGAGACTGGCGTCAAAATGATCATCGTGAGCATTGACCAAGCACAAGATGCCAACAAGGTTAAACCACTCGTTGACGGCTTTGGATGGGAGTACGAGGTGCTGCTCGACCCTAATGGCGACTTCAAACGCGCGATGAATGTGCAGAATGTGCCTCATGTATTTGTGTTGGATGGCAGCGGCAAGATTGTTTATAATCACACTGGATATGTAGATGGAAGCGAGGAAGACATCTACGAAGCCTTGCACTAACAACCCAATACCCTTACAATACCGAGTCTTTTACAGGTTCATAACGGGTTCATAACGAAAGTTAAAGGAAACAATAGATAATGAACATTAAGAAATTCATACTCATTCTAGCTCTTGTCCCTACTTTGCTATGGGCAAAAGATACTGTGATTGTTGTAGGTGGCATTCAGCACGAAGCATTAGTGCCACTACCAACCATAGAGAAAGGCTACTACCTTAGCAACTCATACCTTGACATTGGTATGCGTTGGGACCACAACGAAGATAATCAAGCCCATTTCCAAAGCCTTGAAGTGATGACACGAGCCGAACTTACCCAGTGGCCACTCCTTGGCTACGATGCCGATTTTGGTGGATATGGAGTGAGTCACCTGCATGTGGGCGCTACTTTTGATTGGGGCAAGGTGACCATAGGTGATGTATATGGACAGTTTGGAAGCGGCATGGTCTTGCGCCTATATGAAGATCGCGCACTCGGTGTAGATAATGCTCTGCGTGGTGGAAAAATAGAGGTGACACCATACAAGGGTATCTACTTCACAGCACTCGGAGGTAAACAACGACGCTATTGGAATTGCTATACCGACAAGGCATGGGGATGGAACTACAAACAGGATGCTGTACTCGGAGCGAACCTAGATCTTGGCTTGCAAGAATGGATTCCTCAGTTGCAAGAAGCTGGTGCTAACCTCTCAATAGGGGGAAGCTATGTGAGTAAGTACCAAAAAGCAGACACCATCCTCTTTATTGACCCAACTGCCATGCAAGCATATATGTACAACTTGCCCCAATGGGTGGGAGCGGGTAGTGTGCGCGCACAATTGCAGATGAAAGGATGGAATGCGCTAGTGGAATATGCCTACAAAGCTAATGACCCAAGCATACTAAATGATTATAGCTATAAGCATGGCGAAGCACTATTGATGTCGCTCAGTTATTCGCAAAAGGGACTAGCTGTGTTAGCACAAGTAAAGCGCTCAGAGAATATGTCTTTCCGCTCAGATAGACAAGCCAATCTCATAGCAGGTACCATTAACCATATGCCTCCATTTGCTATGCAACATACCTATATGCTAACATCACTATATCCATATAGTACCGATCTGATTGCCAATGAATGGGCTTTCCAAGGTGAGGTGCGCTATACATGGAAACGCGGTACGGCTATGGGAGGAAAGTATGGAACGACCCTCAAACTCAATGCTTCACATATCCGAGGAACAACTGATACTTGGTTTGGCATGACAGAAGAACCATACTATACCGATGTGAATCTAGAACTCAATAAGAAGATTAACAAGGAATGGTATATCGGCGCTATGGCGATGTATCAAACCTACAACAAACGCATCATCGGAAAAAATGGTATCGTGCGTTCTGGCATAGGAGTTGTAGAAGCCAAGTATGCGATGAATAAGAAAGTACAAATGCGTGCAGAACTTCAATATCTTTATTCCAAACAGTATGAAGGGCAATGGGTGGCTGCATTGTACGAATTGAGTTTATGGCGTCAATTGGTACTCTCTGGACAGTGGATGTATAATATTGGTCATGCACCAGATGCTACTAATGGACACTATTATACGGTCGCTGCCACATATACGCATGGCGCACATCGTGTGATGGCTGGATATACCAAAACAAGAGCTGGATTCAACTGCTCGGGAGGTGTATGCCGTTATGTCCCAGAACAACAAGGTATCACGCTTACATATAATTTCACATGGTAAGGTTTTTATTTAATTAGAATTTATGAAATCGAATATACAAATAAGTCTTTGTTCCTTGCTCTTGGCACTAGTTCCACTGCTGACATCGTGCGAAGTGATACCAGAGAATGATCGATTGATTCCCATAGAGATTGAGGAAACCAATCGTACTACGCTAATTGTCGAGTTTTCGGGATTACAATGCAACAATTGCCCCAATGCTGCCACTATGGCACACGACCTGCAAGAGTATTATGGCGATAAATTAGTGGTAGTAGAGATGCACCCAGCAAGCAATACACTCACCCAAGCAGCGCGCCCCGAATGGGATTATACTTGCCCTGAAGCAGATGAGTATTACAAGCATTGGCAAGTGCCATTCTTACCATATGGAGTAATAAATATGTCGCAAAATGCTGAATATCAAACTTGGGGAACTGCCTGCCAACAGTCGGCTATGATGATCTCACCGGTTACATTGACACATGCTATTCATGCCGACTCTAGAACTCTCCAAATAGAGGCAAATGTAGAAAATTTGTCAAATGAAGTATTGTCATTGGAATATATAGCTTGGCTAACAGAGGATTCTATCGTTGGCCCACAAATAATGCCTAATAAGAAGACAAACAAAGAGTATGTGCATAACCATATACTTAGAGATGCGATAACTAGCACATGGGGAACCCCCGTCACGGTGGCAGTAGGTGAGTCCACGGATATTGCACTTACTTATACCCTTCCAGAAAATGTGGTAGCTAACAACTGCAATATCATAGGTGTACTAATGAAAGATGGTACAGCCATCCAGGTTAACGAATATAAACTTAAAAATATTATAAAATAGTATGAAAAAATTTTTTACAACCCTTTTTATGGCCAGTGTGCTACTTACTGCGCATGCTAGCATGGGATTAAGCATTAGCTATTGGGATGAGAACGACGAAGAAGTAATCACCGAGATTACCAAAGACACAACTATCATTGTTACCGAATACGAGGAAGATTTTATCTCCGGAAAAATGGTAATGTCGTTAGCTGGTTATGTTACTCCTGCTAATAAAAAGCTGAATGTAACGATTGAGCGTTCGTCCATCCACTCAAACGATCAATTTTGTCTTGGTTCTTGCTTCCAAAGCAATGGCGAACTCAAGCAGGAGTTGTCTATAGACTTGTTCACTGCAACAGGAGATTGGCAGACTCATCTCTATCCCACAGAACCGGGTACTACCACTATTGCATATACATTCGACGATAGTGTAAATCCTGCAATTACTTTAACAGTTAAGTATAGCTATCTGACGAGTGCTGTGGACAATGTAGTAGCACCACTCCACAACGGAATTATTTATAGCATCCTCGGCCAGAAGATGCCAACTACTGACCTGAATGAATTACCTGCAGGAATATACATTATTAATGGTAAGAAATATATCAAACAGTAATATTAGATTATGAAAAAGATTTTAACTTCTCTATTGCTCTTAGTGGTAGTAATGGCATCAGCACAAGAGGTACCAAGCTCTTTCCCACGCAAATTCCTCCTTGAGCATTTTACGGGTGATGGGTGTGTATATTGTCCTGGTGGTATGGCCGCTATGGTAGAATATATCCAAAACACCACCACTCCATGCATTTGGGTAAGCCACCATTATGGTTACAATGAAGATGAATATACAATTCCTGAAAATGCCAAGATAGGCAAAGCATCTGGTGTGGAAAATGCACCTAATGTAGCTATCAATCGTACGAAAATCACGGGCACAGATATTGCTTTCCACCCAGGCTATTTGGTTGAAGATGGCATGGCTGATCTTATTGCGAAAAAATGCGAAGCAACAGCAGAGGCATCTGTGGTAATCACCCACACCTATGACTCTGTTACCCGAGAACTCAATGTGACTGTTAGCGGTCAAGTGGCCAATGCTGAGGTAACAGAATATCTCCTTACAGTACTTATTAAGGAGAATGGTCTGGTTGGCAAACAGGAAGACGGTCAACATTACTCCTTTATGTCTAAAGGATTTAAAGAATTTTTACACCCTTGCGTAGCGCGAGATGTACTTTGCTCGGATGCATTGGGTGATGAGGTAGCTGTAGAAAATCAAGCATATAGCAAGAATTATGTATATACGATTCCTGTTAATTGGGAGGCGGAAAACTGCTGCATCGTAGCGTACATTACCCCTACATCTAAGAAGCCAGTCATCAATGCTGAGGAAACCCCATTGGTAGCCGGCACTACAGGTGGTAAAGAGTACTTGCCATTTGGTATTACTCAAACCCAAGCCCCAAATAATGCAACTAAACTGAAATTTGATAATCTATCTATTAGCAAACCATCGGATGGTAAGCTAGCGCTTCAGTTGATTGCATCTTCTGCCACTCGCTCTAATTTGTATGGCTCAATGAAATTAGTGGTAGATCTTGAGTTTAATACAATGGATACCATTATTCCGATGGATACATTAGAATATGTAGCAGGTGATGTGCTCAATACCTTTAGTGCGGGTACTGTGGATAAGGCTTCGCAGTCTTTTGGAGGATCACATATGGCTTACTATTTGTCACCTAGCTTGAGCGAAGAAGTATGGCAATTATGTCATGGCTGGCGTATAAAGACGGGTACTTTCGCAATGGACGCCAAAGGAGGTTTCTATACAACTGGCATACTCTATAATGGCAAAAAATTCACTATCACTTGTACATTGCCTGAAAAGAATACTGCCGTAGAGGACATCGTATTTGACCAAGCTCACGTAGAAAAACTCATGCGCAATGGCCAATTCATTATCCGTATTGACGGTGTAGAATATGACCTCCAAGGACGAGAGATTAAGTGATGAGTTATGAAGTATAAGTTATAAGTGATAAGCATAACTCAGACAAAGATAATCCCCGCACTCAAACGAGTTGCGGGGATTATTCTATGTATAACCCCACTATGTGGGGCTAACGCTATAACCTTACTTCACGACTTGACCTACCACATTGAATGTTTCACCATTGCGGATAATCAATAGTTGACCATTCTTCAATACTTTCTCCGCAGCAGTTAGCTCTGTAGCTACATTCTCTACTCCTGCACCGATAGGGGTACCATCATATACGATATGTACAGATACGCCGTATGAGTTATACGCATTCACTTCTAGGTGCATATATCCGTTCTTATCCTTGCTCACTTCTACCGTACCACCTACTATGAGCCAAAGTGGTACAACCAGCGAACCATCCTCCAATTTCTCTGCATAGAATGAAGGCCATACACCATTGCCTTGCACTCCAGGATTGGCTTGCACTGTGCCGTAATCTTCGCTATAATCTATCGTATAAGTGCCAACAGGTATAATGGTCTCTTCATCAGCATCTGCTACATAGAAGAAGAATGCTGCACCATCCGATCCGTCTGCAGCTGTGAGCTCCAGATAGATATAGTCGTTTTGCGCTGTTTGGTCATCTATCGTCACATTATCCTCGGTGGTATATGTACGATCAACTTCCAATCCTGGCTCGTCATAATCCAAATGAGTGTTATACTCCGATGTCATCTTGATATGGTAGTAGATGGCATTTGAGCAAATCACTTTAGCTTCTGCTGTAATGACGCCATCAGGAGTATGCGTCACCACCAGTGTACCTTCCTCCACTGTATAAGGCCGCATTTCTTTAGAAGAATATATATAGGTATCTCCGCCCATAAAGTCGTATTGTCCTTCGCCAAATTGACCAAATAAGCCATCGTTGACAAAGGTACCTGCTACCTCATCGGTGATAGGCGTCAAGGAAACAAACCATTCTTCGTCTGGTGTGTAGGCAGATAAAGTATAATAGCCATAATCCAGCGCATTGCTGAAGTTGACTGGCATCTCAATCTCTACGGTATCTACTGGCGTTGGAACAGTGTACCAGAACTCAATGTCGTATTGCACGGCATCCCAACTGATGATACTTGCATCAATCACCGTGGTATCTCCTCTTTGTAGGAGCGTACCCTGAATATCCGCGAATTGAATACCATGTCCCTCTTCCAAATCATACAACTCAGAATACTCCATCAATACGTTCTCCATACCGAAGGTTTCACCCAATCCTATTCCATAAATGGTCATTGATGCGGCATAATCATACTCTGGGTCCTCGTGTAGCAACTGAATCATACCCAATTGATCAGGTCTGTAGGTAGCTATAGCAGACTTGTCAAAGTTCACTTTCACTGTCTTAGTTGGAGTTGGTACCACGTATTTCATATCAATCGAATACCACTTATAATCCCCTCCATATGCTTCAATATATGCTTCCCAACCATTCTCTCCATCCACCAATGTCAATGTAGCTTGGATAGCTGCCTGCTCAATCCATGTCTTTTTATCAGCTATGACTAGTGCTACATTCTTGTATACACCAGCTTCAGTGCGATCAGCTTCATAAATAACATCCACATGGTATAAATCCGACGAACCACTTACCATCATGTAGCCATAATTGCTCAACGACTCATCAATATCCAAGTTCACACATGATACATGCACCGTATCCGACACAGCAGGCAGCGGTGCTATCATCGACACGCGATGCAATACTGTATCCTGATTGTAGAACTGCAATTCAGCGTGATAACCCAAAGAGCCATCAGCTAGAAACTCGCCTACTATCTCCATCTGCGCTTGCAGCATCTTTTGCTCTACTCCTTTGTAAGTGATTCGTGTCATACCCGCCTCAAAATCCTGATGCGTATAGAATCCATCTACCACATCGGATTTCACACCCAAAAGAACACCCATATCGGCGCTGTTACCCTCCAATAGATAACCGTTGTCATACATAGTCAACGATGCATTGTTGATCTTGCTATCTACCGTAGATTTAGGCGTAAAGAAACTATGCACCGCGTGCAGTTGATAGGTATTGTCTTCACTATCCAAAATGGTAGCATCCAATATAATCTGTTTGAGGTATGTACCCACTTGCTTCTCAGAAATGGTCATCGTCACATCCTGAAAATATATCTCATAGAATGTGTCGTCTGAGGAATACCATCCCCATGTCCAGTCCCAACTAATATCATCAAAACTATAAGTGCCTGTAAAAGTATCCTCCGAACCAAACCAACATAGGCGGAAAGTATATCCTTGTGCCTCTAGTGCAATATACCATTCGCTGGTCTCAGGGTCGTATTCTGGCCCTACCAAAAATCCATCGCCATTGAGGGTAATAACCTCAGTTTTCGCCTCTCGCTTGAGTGGCATAGCACATGATGCTGCAGGATGACGACGCACCTTTGATGCATCTGCAGATAATGGACGAACTACTTTCTTTTGCACATCGGTCAATTGACTCATTGCAGCCATTGACCTAGTATTCTTCACTTGCTCTTTATGTGGGAGCTTCGTTGGAGAGGTAGCGAACATGCCGGCTCCTACCATCATCGCCATGAGAAGTGTAATAATCTTCTTCATACAGACTTATTTTTTTTTATTTTACTTGTACGCCTTGGGCATTGTATGCCTTGCCGTTGCGGATAATGAGAAGTTGCCCATCCATGATTTGCTTCTCGACATCCACCACGCTGGTACCTATATTCTCAATACCTGTTGCAGCTGGGCCATAGACGATATGTACTGGGATGTCGCATGAGTTCAGTGCATTGATCTCAAGAGCCAATTCACCTGCCTCATTCTTAGATACCACGACCTCGCCACTTACGAAGAAATAGAATGGTTCGAGCAACCAGCCTTCCTTATAGCCAGCATAGTAGGATGGCATCACATTGCCATCCCAATCCATACCCGTACTTGCGAGTACTGTGCCATCAAACCATGTGCTATTAATAGGATAAGTTCCTAATGCAATCACATTTTCTGCATCTGCTTCGCTTGCTACAAAATACAGCGCGGTAATATCACTTGCTACCTCATCAATGATCTGAACTGAGATTAATCCATAATCAGCTGTAAAATCGTTGATCGTCATGGTTGCGTTGGCGTCATAAATGCGCTCAAGAGGGTGGGTCTCGGAGTCGAACTCAAGGTGTGGTTTCTCATACTTAGATGTCAAGTCAATCTCGTATTGAGTAGCGTCTTCGCACACGACAGAAGCTTTCAATGTAATATTGTCATTATCATCCAACACTACAGTAAATTGACCTTTCTCCATGTAATACAAATCGTACATCTCCTGCTCGGCATTCCATTTGCCTACATAGCTATTGCTTGCATCAAAGTCGTATTGACCTTCGCCAAACTCACCAAACTTACCGTCGTTGACAAATGTGCCTGGGATGTCTTCTTTTGCAGTAGCATATACAGTAAAGACTACAGCTGTTTGTTCGTCCTCAGTATATCCTACTAAGTTATATACACCATTATATTCGAAATCCTGAATAAACTCCGCATTCTCAATAGTTAGATTAACGGTCTTAGTAGGAGTAGAAGCTACATACCATAGACGAACTTGATAGAGTACACCTTGGAAGGTCACATAATCCATTTCCATCTTGGTAGTATCGCCTACTTGGTATAGCTTACCATTCACCTTTTCTGCTACATTCAGGACAGTACCATCCTTGAGTTCTAAATAAGTAAAATACTCTATAATCTGCTCCTCATCAAATTCACCTCCCAATTCTACGCCTGCAACATTGATAGATGCGCTATAGAGATCGTTCTCGTTGTAGATCTGGATATCGTTTTCTAGATGAGGATAATACTTGGCTCTTGCTGAGTGCTCAAATGCCACTAACACGGTGTCCGTTTGCTCCGGCACGCTCCAGGTTAGGTGCAAGTTATATACTTTATTGTTGCTACCGAGCATGCTACCATCTATCACCCAGTTGTAGTTTTGGTCCAAACTTACTGTGATCTCTGCTTCCAAACTCGTGATGGTGTTCCATTCAGCATCATCTAAGAAGATAGCAGCTTTATAGGTGCCCTCCTCTATAATGGTTGCCTGCCAGCCACCGCGGATAGCAAAGTCATTGGTGCTAGCATAGAAGTCAATGCTACCGAAGAAAGATGCACTAGAGTCATCCACTTTCAAGTCAACTGCAGTCAATTCAATCGTATCTGTTGGAGCTGGCAACGGAGCTGCAATCACAAAATGGTAGTCAATGGTATCGTTGCCCATCATCTTTATTTCGGTCACGTATGCCAAAGAGTTATCTACAGTATGTGTAGCAAGATTAACCAAGGCTTTAAAGGTTAGAGGAGTAACTTCCACGCCTTTGTATGCGATTTTGCTATCCTCCCATTTTACCATATTCATACCATAGGTGCCCACAATATCTGTATTATTTATTACGAGTTTTATATCTAAGTCCTCGTTCTTCCCCTCAAGGGTGAAATCCCATTCGCCAGTAGTAATCGTAGCATCTAGAATAACAGATGCAACCTCGCCCTTTGGTACGATATTCTCGTGTACGGCATTCACTTCGTAGGTGTTACCGTCTTCGCCTACCAGAGTTGCTTTCAGTATATAGCGCTCCATGTTTGCACTCACTTTTTCTTGAGTCAAGGTCATGTTCATCTCCGAGAACATAATTGAACCATAACTGAATGGAGTCAGCAGGTGGGTAAAATCGTATATAAAATCCTCTGTGGTGAATGTTCCGCATGGATTTTCAGCAGGAGCATTCCAATTAAGTTGCAGGTTGTGACCATATTCACTGCGGCTCATATCATCACAACTGAGACCAATCATCCACTCGTCAAGATCTGCATCGCATTGTATGAATGCAAATCCGTCATAATTGAGAGTAATCACCTCGTTCTGTGCTTTTGCTTTAGGTGCCTTTTTAGCATTTGGATTGCATTTGGGAGTTGTCTTGCCCTCAAATTTATCCATGCCCAACACCTTAGCCACTTGTTTATGGTGCTTGAGTTCATTGCTAGTCAGCTCAGTAGTATTTTCCGCAGAATCAGCTTTTTTGCCTAATTCTACAGGAGGCAACGCCATCATGCAGGCTGATACCACCATCGCCAAGAGAAGTGTAAAAATTTTCTTCATACAGACTAATTTTAATGGGTTAATAGTATAAAACAAGTAGTACCTTTGTGGTAATTGCCACAAAGGTACTACATTATTTTGGAATACGCAAATAGTTTCGCGTTTTTTTACTTCACTTTTGCACCTAGTGCATTATATGCCTTTCCATTGCGAATGATGAGGAGTTGACCATTCTCAATTTTCTTTTCCGTATCCATCATCTCAGCACCTACATTCTCTATACTAGTAGTAGGAGTTGCATCGTAAACAATGTGCATAGGCACTCCGTAGGAGTTAACCGCATTGACCTCAATATATAGGTTGCCGTTCTCATTCTTAACCTCTACTGTACCACCTACCATGAAGTACAATGGAGCTACCAAGTTGCCTTCTGCGTTTTGCTTTGCATAGAACGAAGGATATGGACTATTGTCTACTGCACCCACACTAGCCAATACGGTCATCGCATCTAGACTCTTGCTGATAGTATACATGCCTGGTTGGATAGTAATAGCATCGTCAAAATCTTCTACGATGAAATAGAGCGCACATAGATCAGAGCCATCAGCAGCAGATATCTCCATATAGGCAGCATAATCATCTTCGTATGTCTCTAGCAATACACTATCTGTTGCATTATACGTACGATCAATAGCACCCTCAGTAGCATCATAGTCCAAATACTCATTGTATTTAGAGGTCATAGTCACCTCATATTGTACCGCATCTGATGCAATGATGGTAGCTACTACATTCATATCACCATTCTCAGCCACAGTCACATTCATCGTACACTTCTCTACAGAGAATGCCACAGCCTTACCACCGATGTTTTTATACACAGCAGTCTCATTGAAGTAGAAATCGTATTGACCTTCGCCAAAGCTTGAGAACTTACCATCGTTGACGAATGTACCCTCTACCTCTTCAGTGATAGGAGCTAAAGAGATAAAGAGAGTGTTCTCCTTGTTGTAACCGCTAACCTTATAGTAGCCCTCCATTTGAATATTGTTGTCGAAAGTAGCTTCAATTTCTACTTGTACGGTCTCCTTAGGAGTAGGAACGCAGTACCAGAGTTGTACATCGTAGAGTACGTTGTCAAAACTCAAGATTTTTGCATCAATGAAAGTGGTATCGCCTACTTGATATACTGTACCTTGTACATCAGCCATATCCACCCATGCTTGATCATCCTGTCCGTAGTTAGTGATGATTCCACTATACTCCAAATCCAAATTAGCTTTGGTGAATGTGCCACCCATCTCTACATCTACGATATCAATACCTACGTAATATTGGTCGTTGCTATTTGCCAAAAGTAAGTCGTTATCCAAGTGTGGATAGTATTGCGCCATAGCAGAATTCTCAAAACGCAGCGTTACTGTTTCGTTAGCCGAAGCCAAGTCTTTCTTCATAACCACCTTATATAGCTTGTTATCGGTACAGAATGACTCGATATTTACTACCCAACCGTATTGTGGGTCGTTAGTTACTACGAGCTCAGCATACAATTGCTCAGTAAAATCATCAGTCACTTTATTTGTCAAGTAGAAGATAACCTCATCTTGACCTCTAAAAGTACCTTCCTCCATCTCCCAAGGACCATAGATACCAGATGAAAGATCCCACTCTTCGTTAGCACCATTTAGGAAAATCCAACCATACTCCATTGCGCTACTCTCGTCAATCTCCAAATTGTTGATGGTGATCTCTACTGTATCAGTAGCTACTAGAGGGGCAAAGATAGATACGCTATACATGATAGCATCGGTAGAAATCATGTCCAGAGCGATTTGATAACCAATTTGGTCATCATCATTTCTAACGGCTGAGATCAACATATCAAGACTTGCCAACTCCACGTCTGCACCATTGTATTTTACGCTGGATTGTAATACTTCATTCAATGAGAATGGACCTGTAGCCCACCATGCCTCTATCGTGAGAGACAAATCCAGTTGCTCATTCTTGGCGGTCAACACACCTTGAGCATCGTCCGCATTCCATGCATAACTTGCATTGTTGATCTCAATCTCAATAGTCTCTTTTGCCTCGACCACCTCTTTTTCGGCGGTAACTACATAAGTGTTACCATCGCTCCCCAACACAGTAGCTTTCAACTCAATACGAGCAGTAACATCATCTACTGGCACTTTGGCAACTTCTAAAGTAATGTCCTCTACATCTACATACTCATAATCAGGATCGACGAAATAGGTGTTGCTCAAATCAAAATCTTCCAATGTGAAAGTACCTACATAACCATCGTTGTTCTCGCCTTGAGGAGCATACCAGTCAAGCTTCAACATCCACCAGTCATCATTCTCAAGTACAATATACCAATCGCCGTACTCCTCATAGTACTCAGGACCAGCACTAAAATACATTGGCATGTTGATAGTTTGGCCTTCAGCCATAGCATGTTTAGCAGGAGCAAGTTTAGCGGCTGACTTGGTAGCTTCTGGACGAACGAAATCGTGTGCCATTGCTTGCACTCTGTGCTTCTTCTCTAATTTAGCCTTATGTGGGTTCTCCACATTAGCTTTCTCAAAACCTGCCTGTGCTTTATTAGCAGACAAGTTCGCTTGTGGCAAAGCGAACATACTCATCGCTACCACAACTGACATGAAAAGGGTAAAAATCTTTTTCATACAGACTAATAATTTAATGGTTTAACTTTATTTTCGTAATTATTGTTTTTTAAGCCATACCACCCATATCGAGTTGTCTCGACATGGGTGATACCTTATTATTATTTCACGCGCGCGCCCGTTAGGTTATACAATCCGTCGTGACGAAGGATATACAACTGACCATCAATCATCAACTTCTTTGCATTCTGATTGCTGCCGCCATTAATATTGCCACAGTTACCACCAAAGATGTCCTCCAAGTCGGTTGGCAACTCATCCTCAAACCACAAGGTTAGTTGCTCACCTTTCACCCATGGTGCATCTACACTTGCGCCCAACTTATAGCCATGTGCGCTGAGCCACTCTGTTGTCACTTCGCTCCATGCTAATGTTGCGCCCTCAGTGGTAGTATCGGTGAGTTGAACGGTTGCATCCAATGCCGCCAAGTCAGACACCACATAGTTATTCTTGAAGTTCTTTTCTGGTGCGAAATATGCGCGTGGCCACTCGCTTTGTGGTTTGTTCCAATCCACATTATCCCAATCGTACTCATAGTCGTCGCCGCTGGAGAAACCAATCACACGGTGAGCAATCACATCCTTGCCCTCTGGCACATTGATAGCGCTCAGCGCCACCAAACAGTTCTCTGCCAACATATCGGTAGCAGTACCTGTCGCATCGGTGTCCACATGACCGATGATACCACCCACTTTACCTACCTTAGCACTATCTGCCAAGTTGAGGATACCACTTACGATATTATTATAGATCTTCGAACGACCACTATGTCCTACAATACCGCCAATGGTGTTTGTACTATACAAATCGGCATCTACTCGGCAATCATATACTGGCTCACCACCGCTTACTTCGCTAGTGATACCACCTACGATCTTACCTTCCGCTTTACCAGTAAAGAGGCAAGCGTGGATTTGGGTATAGGTTTGTGATTTACCAATCACGCCACCCACTTGCGCACTCGGAGCTACGATATCAGCACCAGTCACAGAACATGTGTGTACATCCATATTCAATGCTGCATAACCTACTATACCACCGATAATCTCATTATAACCTGTCCCTTTGATGATTGGATTAGTCACGTGCACATTGTTTAGCAATGCAGACGATGCCACACCTGCAGTATCCACACCACCTTGCATGGTATTGGCCAATATACCAGCCGCCATAACTACGTGCTTATCTGAAAGAAGCATGATTGGGCTATCCAAATGAATGTTGGTAATCTCAGCTGAGTCTTTCACCTCGTTAAACAATCCACCACCCATCAGACACAGATTCTTCAAACTATGTCCCTTACCATCCAATTTACCTAGGAATGCGCGTTTAGGACCTTCAAATGGAATCGACATGAAATCAATGTCATTAGCCACTTCATAGTATGCAGATGGATTCTTGTCAATCAGTTTGAAGTCATTCGAGCAAGTCAACTTGTATGGATCTTGCGCAGTACCAGCACCCTTCAATTCTGCTTTATTCAATGGCAGTGGAGTGTAGTGCATAGTCAATGCGCCGTTCTTTTGATATACACACATGATGCTTGGATTAGCACCTTTGTCCATTAGATATACCATGTTCAGCTCGCCCATCTCCTCGCTCTTACCATAATCCAATAGGATCTCACCCTTGGTGTTGCAAACCAAGAACGCTGTCTCTTTGTCGCTAGTGTTCTTAGGGTTGTAGCGTTTTACCAATACCATATACTCGCGTGCATCATCGGTATGTATCACCCATGGGTTGAGCGCATCCGCAGTGATATTCACTTGTGCCGCCTCGATATACTTGCCCAAGTTGATATTCTCATAACGGTTGAAACTACCATCCGCGTTCAGCCATGCGATATCTTGACTAATCGTACCATCCTCCTCGTTGTTACCTTGCAGCATTGCCACAGCATACTCATAGCTATCACCCTTTGGATAACGGTCGATTTGTGATGAGATGGTGCGACCATCCTCCAAGTAAACCGAAATCTCTGCGCGTGGGGTGCAAGATGGTATATCCACGAAGAAGAACTCACCATCGTACTCCTCCTTCATAAACATCCATTGCTCCTCTTGACCCACCACAGGGCTCATCTTGATACGACCCAAACTGTTCTCTGCAATCGTGTTCAGCAGATTGCCATCCACATCATATTGATAGAAGCTTGAGATCGAACCATCTGACTCCAAATTGTATTTCTCCATCGTGATCACATATGCTGGTTTCGTACCATCATAGTTCAGCAGAATATCCTTCGCTCCTTCCAATCCTCCTAGCATGGGGAAGGTGTAGAGCAACTTTTGATTCTCATCTTGTGTCACAGGAATCTTGGTGGTATGAACCGTCTTAAAGATCTTGTTGATATAGGTGATAACCAAGTTGTTGTCTGGGTTCACCACAGGATCTTGATCCAGCGGGGTATTAGGATCAAAGTAAGGCTTCTCATATTGTTGCAATACATAGAATTGATCGTAACCAGACTGTACCATAAAGATAGGTTGCAAGTCGGTCAGCGCCGCCACATTGGCATAAGGTACACGGAAGGTGTGTCGAATACCATCCTTATCTCCATATGCTGCTTTGCGACGAATATCATAGCACAATGTGTAGTCTTTGCTAGTAGATGCACTATCGCGAGCGAAGATCATCACGTAGTTCTCGTTAAACTCGGAGGTGTTTTGTGCATAGATTTGGCGTCCCTCTACGGTGGTCACAGGCTCTGTCACTGTCTCACCATTGGCGATAGAGAATACATGGTTGAAGAATTTGCCTTCGTAATTCTTGGTCTGAGCATGCATGAAGAGCATCAACTCATACTTGTCATCACTGTTGAAGAACTGCTTGGTCACCAATGGATTGATCTCTGCTTGGTTGATAGCTATCATCGTTGAATCCAATTTCAACGAATCAACGATTGTACCCACACATTCTTTGCTGTCGTTATAGACAGCCAAAGTAACCATAGTGTAGTAACCATTCTTCTTTTCAAACGAAGCGGTATAAGTCCATGTAGTACCATCAGGAGCATTCAAGAAGCCGTAATTGTCCACAGGTTGAGACTGGCTTTGTGCTGTCATAGCACCTACATTCATCATCAGCATTACCACCATGCTGATACTTACTAAAATCTTTTTCATATCTTTTTTGTTGTTATTTATTTATTTTCGTACCTAGTAGAAATCACATGCGCGCGTATCCTTACGTGTGCACATTGAGCTGGCAAAGGTACTGCTTTTTTTTCGTATATACAATATTTTGGTTGTTTTTTTTGTCTAATCCAAAAAAAAATACTACCTTTGCACCCAATTTATGACATCGCAACTTGAAAATCAATTATCCCAACCCAACCGCAAAACCATTATTCGAGTATTGGTTACTGTTGCGGTCATATTGGCGCTCTATTGGCTCATTCGCCGATTGAGTGGGGTATTGCTGCCTTTCTTGATCAGTTTCGTCGTGGCATATATGTTGGCGCCTATAGTGAATTTCTTTCAGCATAAGTGTCGATTCCGCAGCCGCGTCTTGTCCGTGATCGTCACGATTCTGTTGGTGCTAGGTGTGCTTACCGGTGCCATAGCTGCTGTGCTACCTGCCATCAGTCGACAAGCCACTTCGCTCTCCCAGAGCGTCAAAACCTATGTCGCCAACTGGGATGGCAGCGAATATTTCTCTCCACGCGTCAATGAGCGCGTAGAAGAGATAATCCAGAGTATTGATATTAAGACCCTTTTGGATTCTCCCGAAGTGCAACAGGGCATCAAGAAAGCGCTTCCTGTCCTAGGCGATTGGATCAGCAGTGGCGTAAATGCATTGATGGGACTAGCGGTGGCATTTATATGCATTCTCTATATCATATTCTTGCTCATCGACTACGAAAAGATCACCACCAATTGGCATAAATACATACCTGCTCGTTTTCGTGATAGCATCGTCATGCTCCTTAGCGACCTCGATCGCAACATGAATGCCTATTTCCGTGGGCAAGCCCTAGTGGCAGCCATCGTAGGTGTATTATTTGCTATTGGTTTTCAGATTGTTGGCTTGCCGATGGGTATTGGTATTGGATTATTTATTGGTGTTCTCAATCTTGTACCTTATATGCAGGCCTTGGGCATTCCGCCATGTATCTTACTTGGCTTGATTCAGTCAGCTGAGACAGGTCGCCCCGTGTGGGTCGTGATGCTCTGCATTGCTGCGGTCTTTATCATCGTACAGACTATCCAAGACATGGTATTGGTACCTAAAATCATGGGGGATGTTACTGGCATGGGGCCTGCCTGGATACTACTCAGTCTCTCTATTTGGGGCTCGCTGCTCGGTTTTGTAGGTATGATCATCGCGCTGCCTGTCACCACGCTGCTCGTGTCCTACTACAAGCGCTTCGTCCTGCACATGACCGACGACATGACCCGCCCCCTCCCTCGCTCGTCTCGCAAGAATAATATATGGAATCTGTTCAAGAGATAGCACTATGAGAACATTCGCACTTACATTGATCATCCTCCTCTGCAATGTTTCCCTTTGGGCAAATGATGCATTGCTAATTGGCACCCCAATGGGTTCACCTTCTGTGGATTATAATAATGGTTTTGTTAGCACCACTGTCAACCAACCAGCAAATGCTTTTGACGGAAACTTAGACACCTACTATGCCTCTTATGCCCGTTCGTACACCTGGGTGGGGTTAGATTTAGGAACTCCCCATATTGTCACACGCGTGGGGTGGTCACCACGCAATGACAGCAAAGGTCCACAACGCGTAAAATTAGCAGTCATCGAAGGAGCCAATCGCGCAGATTTCTTGGACGCTGTCCCTCTATATGTGATTGACCAAGCTGGCGTGATCGGACAAATGCATTATGCGGATGTGCATGTGAGCAAAGGTTTCCGATATGTTCGCTATGTAGGACCCAACGATGCGCGATGCAATATCGCTGAACTTGCGTTCTATGGCCAACCTGGCGAAGGCGACGAGACACAATTCTATCTGCCTAGCGGATTGCCTTTGGTGGTCATCAATACCGTGGATGCGGTCGAGCCATACGACAAAGTCAACGACATCGGTTGCTATGTCCGTATCATCAACACCGACCACTCCTATGTCATGGATTCTGCCACTACTCGCCTGCGCGGCAATGCTTCTACTCAATTCCCTAAGAAGCCTTATCGCATCAAATTTGATAGCAAGCAACAGCCGCTAGACGCCCCTGCTAAAGCCAAGAAATGGACGCTTATCAACAACTATGGCGACAAGACCCTCATGCGCAACCTCCTCGCCTTCCATATCAGCCAGCAGATGGGCATGCCATATACGCCATATGGTAAAGCGGTAGATGTCATCCTCAATGGCGAATACAAAGGATGCTACCAGCTTTGCGACCAAATAGAGGTGAATAAGAACCGCGTCAATATCGACGAGATGGAGGATACCGACATCTCGGGCGAAGCGCTCACAGGGGGCTACCTGTGGGAGATCGATGCCTATGCCTATGAGGAGAAGAGCTGGTTCAACTCCAACCACAATATCCCTGTGACCATCAAGTCCCCTGACGAGGATGATATCACCCCCGAGCAAAGCCAGTATGTTCGCGACTTCTTCAATGCCATGGAGGCGGATGTCTATGGCAGTCATTTTGCGCATCCCGACAACGGATGGCGCCGTCTGCTAGATGCTGAGACTTTCCTCAAGCATTTCTTGATTGGCGAACTTTCAGGCAATACCGACACCTATTGGAGTGTATATCAGTACAAGAAACGCGGCGAGGATAAGGTATACACCGGCCCAGTATGGGATTTTGACATCGCTTTCGACAATGATTACCGCACCTATCCCCTCAACAACAAGTCTGAGTTTGTATGCTTCAGCGGTGGCTCAGTGGCGGGCGACATGGGCACTTTCGTGCGCCGTATTGTGCTGCAAGACCCTAATACTATGACCCAGCTACAATCTCATTGGCAAGCAGGCCGTCATAATCATATCACGGCAGAAGAACTCTGCCAATGGATCGACAGCATGGCTCTGGTCATGGATCGTGCACAGCAATTGAATTTCATGCGTTGGGATATCCTTCACCGACAAGAGCATATGAACCCCGTGGCGCGTGGCACTTATGCGGCGGAGGTGGCATACCTCAAGGACTATATCACCAAGCGTATCGCATGGATGGATCGCCGTTTGGGCTACACCCATATCCCTACTGATCTTCAATCACCTATTACCAATAGCCTATCGCCTATAGCCGTTTGGGATATCATGGGTAATTTGATATATTCAGGCCAGCAGATGCCTATGCTTCAACAAGGTCTCTATATCATACGACAGAATGGAAATACGGAAATAAAATTGTTACAATAATATATGGAAAGAAAAGTTCGTGTTCGTTTTGCGCCTAGTCCTACTGGCGCGTTGCACATCGGTGGTGTTCGTACCGCCTTGTTTAACTACCTTTTTGCTCGCCAACACGGTGGCGACATGCTTCTTCGTATCGAAGATACCGACTCCACACGCTTCGTCCCTGGAGCCGAAGAATATATCACCGAGTCCCTCGCTTGGCTCGGCATCGAGATCGACGAGGGTATCTGTCAGGATGCTCCTAACGGCAAGGGCGATCATGGCCCATACCGCCAAAGCGAGCGCCGCGATATCTACCATAAATATGTGGATCAGCTCCTCGCTTCGGGTAATGCCTATATTGCATTTGATACCCCTGAGCAACTCGAAGCTAAGCGTGCTGAGATTACCAATTTCCAATACGATGCCCGCACCCGCGAGCAGATGGTCAACTCATTAACGCTTAGCAAAGAGGAAGTAGAGGCACGCATTGCTGCGGGCGAGAAGTATGTCGTTCGCTTCAAGGTGGAGCCAAATATCGATGTACATGTCCACGATCTTATCCGTGGCGAAGTGGTCATCAACTCCAATATCCTTGACGACAAGGTGTTGTACAAGTCTGCCGATGATCTGCCTACCTACCACCTCGCCAATATTGTTGACGACCATCTCATGGAGATCAGCCATGTTATCCGTGGCGAAGAGTGGTTGCCTTCAGCCCCTCTCCATGTGCTACTCTATAAGGCTTTCGGCTGGGAAGATACGATGCCTCAGTTTGCGCACTTGCCACTCCTGCTTAAGCCTGACGGCAATGGTAAACTCTCTAAGCGCGATGGCGACCGCCTCGGTTTCCCTGTGTTCCCACTCGAGTTCCACAACCAAAAGGATGGCTCCGTATCATCCGGTTACCGCGAGGAGGGCTATTATCCAGAGGCAGTGATCAACTTCTTGGCTCTTCTTGGCTGGCACGCTACAGGCGACCAAGAGATGTACACCATGCAAGAGTTGATTGACCAATTCTCTCTTGAGCGCGTGAGCAAGTCAGGCGCAAAGTTCGACTATGAGAAAGGCAAGTGGTTCAACCACCAATACCTCCAACTCCGTAGCAACGAAGAACTCGCCGAGCAGTTTATGCCAATACTCCTTGCCTCTACACCTTACACTTTACACCCTACACCATCACTTGAGACAGTGGCTCAAGTGATCGGTTTGACCAAAGACCGCGTAAACTTCGTTTCCGAACTCTGGGAGCAAGTCAACTTCTTCTTCGTGGCTCCTGAGGAGTACGACGAGAAGTCACTTAAGAAACGCTGGAAAGAGGACTCTCCAAAGCATATGACTGAGATGCTCGCTCTGCTTGAGGCACACGAAGATTGGTCTGCTGAAGGCCTTGACAACTTGATTATGCCATGGATTGCTGAGAAGGAATATGGCGTAGGTATAGTGATGAATGCTTTCCGTATCTGCTTGGTAGGTGCTGCTCGTGGTCCACATATCTGGAATATCACCGATGTACTCGGCAAAGAGGAAACCCTCCGCCGCGTCCGCACCGCCTTGGAGAAATTAGGATAATACAACCCTACACAATCCTATACAACTCTACACTATAACTACACGCGGGAAGTCTAGTATTTACTGACTATCCCGCGTGAGTTTTTTTGGGAAATAAGTTCTCGCGTGCCTAAGATTGTGCCATGGCACAATAAGTTGACTGCAAGTTTCGGGACCACGATAGGACATCTGTGGGACATCTATGGGACTTTTGTGGGCTTTCTATACCGCGTCTCTATAATAAGGCTGCAAAAATCTTCGGCGCGGAAGATGTTTTGTGCCGAAGGTTGGAAATTTTGGATGGTAAAATGGTATATACAACACGCGGGAAGTGTAGTATTTACTGACTATCCCGCGTGGGTGTATTTTTTTGAAAAAAGTTTTCGCGCGCCGAAGATTGTACCGAAGATTTGTATAGGGACTAAAACTTTAACAGATAAATCAAAATTTACTTGCCCATTCATCAGCAATGGCAACAATTCATCACGCTGCTTAGTGAGGGAGAGGATTTCTGCAATATTATTATCTATTTCAGAGAAGATTCCCATTACCTTTTCATAAAATAAGTTCGTTAAAATATCTGGAGCATCAAACCAAGTATTAGCTAAAAATGTATCTGTCATAAAATTCTTTAGCCCACTTGTTTTGCCTTCATAATTGAACATAATATCATTATCATAGAACGTTCGCCATAGATAGAAGAAATAAGGTGCTTTTTTTACATTCTTCATAGTAAATGCATGACAAAAATTAGAACAACTAATAGCCCCACCATTGCGACTGATAACCCCCTCAGTAATAAAGGCACTCCGTCCTGTAGCTTGTGTTGGACTACCACCAGAAATTTCGATTACTATATCAAATGGTTGCAACAATTTTGAAGGATTGTTTTTAATGTAGCGAGTTGGTAGATTACATAGTGTTACAATATCTGCGCCTCTAACGCACCCTATTTGTATACTTTTTTCAAAATCTTCATCTTTTCCCCAATCTCCTGTATTATTTTTTGAAATAAATGATGACAAAGTCTTCACCTCCCACCCTTCTGGTATTTCTCGTTTGAGTATTGGATTATAGACCATTTTGCCGCCAGAGGATTTGTAAGGTTTGCCATTAGCATCGGGAAAATCGAATTGCACAAACCAATAGTCGTATAACTGACGAGCTAATGCTTCTAAATTTTGATTTATTGGTTTGTGATATTATCTTTGCGAGGAAGTAATATAAATCGCAAAGATTATGAAAGAAGAATTGATTAACAATGTGCTGTCTCGTATGCAAGGCGTATTGGATTGGCAGCAAATGAAAGTGTTGAAAGTGACACTACAAGAACAGTTAAGTGGCGTAAATATCCAAGCAAGTGAAACAACTCGTGGGAATGATACACACATATTGTTGGACAGATTTATTGCTGCCAAAAAGATTGAAGGATGCTCCAATAAGAGTATGCGTTATTATCATCGCACAATAGAATTGTTTGCCGAAGCTGTGAAATTACCAATTACACAAATTACAACTATGCATATTCGTGATTATTTGGTACAATACCAAAACCTACATCAATGTAGCAAGGTGACAATAGATAATATGCGGCGGATATTGTCCAGTTTCTTTGCATGGTTGGAAGATGAAGACTACATCGTCAAGTCTCCTGTTAGGCGTATTCATAAAGTAAAGACTGAATCATACATAAAAGAGACACTAAGCGATGAGGAATTGGAAAAGATGCGCGATTGCAGTAGCAGTGTGCGAGATTTGGCAATGCTGGATCTGTTGATTAGTACAGGTATTCGTGTGGGAGAGTTAGTGGGTATCAATCGCAGTGATTTGAATTTTCAAGAACGGCAGTGTGTAGTGTTTGGCAAGGGGAACAAAGAGCGATTGGTGTATTTCAATGCTCGTGCAAAAATACATTTGGAAGCATATTTGCGAGAAAGGAAAGATACTAATCCTGCTTTGTTTGTCGGTTTGCATGCTCCTTACAAACGCTTGCAGATTAGTGGTGTGGAACGAAGGATTAAACAATTAGGTGCAAGAGCAGGTATTGGCGGTGTGCACCCGCATAAGTTCCGCAGGACAATGGCAACAATGGCTATAGATAAAGGTATGCCGATAGAGCAAGTACAACGATTGCTCGGTCATGTAAGGATAGATACGACTTTGCA
>JAZSGL010000099.1:0-10167 GCA_045532735.1 Paludibacteraceae bacterium
GCTATCTCCGTGGTCGAGGTGCAAGCAGATTTGTGGCTTCTCCCAACCCAACTCTTTAGCATACTCTACAGCACCTTGTGCCATGTATTGGAGGAGGGTTTGGTTAGCGTAGTTACGCGCACCTTTAGATACTTGGAGGATAACTGGGCTCTTGGTCTCAGCAGCTGCTTTGATGATAGCTTGGAGTTGCTCCATGTTGTTGAAGTTGAAGGCTGGGATAGCGTATCCGCCTTTGATTGCTTTAGCAAACATTTCTTTGGTGTTCACCAAGCCAAGTTCTTTGTAACTTACCATAGTTGTAATAAATGATTTATTGTTTAAAATGTTTTAAAAGTTTTAACAGTTTTAAAGGCAAAACACACTACTATTTCGTTGTGTCGTCGCCTTTCGGCGACAAAGGTACTACTTTTTTCGCAAATCCGCAAGTTTAGCACCGATATTTTTGAAAAATGATATATGAATATATCAATCGTGGTCAAAAATCGCTCGTTATATTCAAAGAATATATTCATTGATTTTGATGGAGAAAAGCAATTGAAATGGATTTCTGCGGACTTTTTGAGGATGTTTGAGAATGTGTTTGCAGTAAGTCCGTGGAATGAGGTGATAAGGTTATTAGGTTGTAAGGTAAATCCGCATAATCGAATGAAATAAAATCGGTTATGCAGATTTGTTATTTGAATGGGGAAGAAAAAACAAAGAGACAGTATTTAGGGTTTTTAGGGTATATAGGGTAAATGAGAAATGCCCAAAATACCCAATTTACCCAAAATACCCACGCTATATTTTAGAGAAAGATCGAAGAATATTCTACGCGGTATTGGAGGGGTAAGGGTCACAAGGTATAAGGATGTGCTCTAAATCACATAGTAACTTCATAGTATAAATAGTGAAGATATAGTATGAACCCGTCAAGAACCCGTAATTGCTAGTTTAGTGTTTAGAATTGGGCGCTTGCAGCGCGGTTTAAAGTTTAAAGGCAGGGAAAGAAAACAGCCGCTGGGAAACCTGCGGCTGTTGGATAAAGAGTATGCCATTTCTGAAACAGCGCTTTAGCGCGTGAAATATTGAAACTCTTATATAGCGCAAAGCGCTTATTTGGTTTTCCTGCTAGCAAGAATGAAGTACACAATCAGTGCGATATATGCAGCTACGCCGACGAGGGCAGCGCCGTTGCTTGCAGCCCAAGAAGCTAAGTAGCACTCTACGCCACAGAACTTAATCAATGCACTAACTACACCCATCAATGCACCACCTGCGATGAAGCCAGAAGCAATCAAAGTGCCCTTCTCGTTGCGAGCTTGAGCCATCTCCTCTGCTTTCTCGCCATCCTTCTCGCGTTTGCGGCTAACGAGCCATGAGATAGCACCACCCACGAGCAATGGGGTGTTCAAGCTCAATGGGATGAACATACCTAAGGCAAATGCCAACACAGGTACACCCATGAAGTTGAGAATCAATGCCAAAGCGGCACCTGCGAAATAGAGCATCCATGGTGCACCTTGACCACTCATCAATGGCTCGATGACCGCAGCCATGGCGTTCGCTTGAGGAGCTACGAGAGCGTTCTCGCCTACGAAACCGTAAGTCTTATTGAGGATAATCATTACACCACCTACGGTAGCCGCACTCACGAGGGTACCGAGGAACTTCCAAGTCTCTTGTTTGTATGGGCTGGTACCAATCCAGTAACCGATCTTGAGGTCAGTAATAAAGCCGCCCGCCATAGACAAAGCGGTACAAACGACACCACCAATCACCATGGCGCCGACCATGCCGCTTGAACCCTTCATGCCTACCGCTACGAAGATCACAGAAGCGATGATAAGGGTCATGAGGGTCATACCGCTGACAGGATTGCTACCTACGATAGCGATGGCGTTAGCTGCCACAGTAGTAAAGAGGAAAGCGATGACTGCCACCACGAGGAAAGCCACGAGGGCTTGCCAGATATTGCCCAATACACCGAGCCAGAAGAACACTAGTGTCACGAGCAATGCCACGGCGATAGCCAAGACGATGAACTTCATGCTGAGGTCTTTCTCGGTACGGAGCGATGCTTCGATGACTTGTTTGCCCTTGCCGCCGAGTTCTTTGCCTGCCAAGCCAACAGCCGACTTGATCACGCCCCAACTCTTGACGATACCGATGAGACCCGCCATAGCGATGGCGCCAATACCGATATTGCGGCCGTAATCGAGGAAGAGATTTTGTGGATCTGTAGCTTCCATGCCAGGTATGCTGCCGAGGAGTGGAAGGAGTACCCACCATACGAAGAACGAGCCTGCGCAGATAACGGCTGCGTACTTGAGACCGATGATATAACCAAGACCGAGTACCGCAGCAGAGGTGTTGATGGAGAATACGAGTTTGAACTTAGCTGCCAAGGCCTCGCCCCAACCCATCATGCGGGTGGTGAGTTGTTCGGTCCAGAGGCCGAAAGTGGAAACTGCAAAATCGTACAAACCTCCGATTCCAGCGGCCCAAATGAGGGGTTTAGCTTGGTTGCCACCGCCTTCGCCAGAGACGAGGACCTGGGTAGTAGCCGTAGCCTCGGGGAAGGGATATTCGCCGTGTTTCTCCTGAACGAAATACTTGCGGAAAGGAATCAGGAAGAGAATACCAAGGCAGCCGCCGAGCAAGGATGATAGGAAGACTTGCATGAAGTTGACGGTGATGTCAGGGTACTTGGCTTGTAGAATGTAAAGGGCTGGCAAAGTGAAGATGGCACCTGCCACGATGACACCCGAAGATGCGCCGATAGATTGGATGATGACATTCTCGCCAATAGCATTCTTGCGCTTCATGGCAGAGGAGAGACCTACTGCGATGATGGCGATAGGTATGGCCGCTTCGAAGACTTGACCGACCTTGAGGCCGAGGTAAGCTGCGGCAGCAGAAAAGATGACTGCCATGATGACACCCATGATCACACTGTAAGGGGTAATCTCGGGGTAGGAGTTTTGTGGTTTGAGAATTGGCTCGTAGTGCTCTCCTGGGCGGAGAGGACGAGAAGCGTTCTCGGGAAGTTGGATTTTTTCTTGTTTCATATCGATAGTTGTTTATACCAAGATTTTACCTACTGCTTGAGCGATTGGTTTGAGCGATATGTACATCTCGCTGAATTGCTGATGGTTGAGTTGCTGAGGCGCATCGCTTTGTGCACATTGAGGGCATGGGTGCGTCTCAATCAGCAGACCATCAATACCCATGGCAGTACATGCTCGTGCTAAGTCGCCAATGCCATACGCATAACCCATCGCATGGCTTGGATCAAGGATGATAGGTAGGTTGCAATGCTGCTTGAGCCATGCCACGCCGCATAGGTCCAATGTGAAGCGTGTGTTGGTCTCAAAACTGCGAATACCACGTTCGCAGAGAATCACTTGATCATTGCCGCAACTCATGATGAAATCGGCACAATTGACCAATTCTTGCAAAGTCGAACCAAAGCCACGCTTCAAGATAACGGGTTTGCCCGATTGTCCGGCGGCGGTGAGCAATCCATGGTCGTACATAGCCTTAGCACCTACTTGCACGATATCGGCATACTCCACCACTTGGTCGGCATGGGTCGCATCGCGCATCTCGGTGGCAATGAGTAGTCCATATTTCTCGCGCATCTCAGCCAAGAGTTTGAGCCCATCTTCACCTAATCCACGGAAGGTATAGGGTGAAGTGCGTGGTTTGTAACAGCCAGCGCGCAGTACGCGAATGCCGTGTTGCTTGAGCATCTGGCACGATTGCTCGATTTGGTCGCGGCTCTCGATGGCGCATGGTCCTGCAATCATCATTTGATTCTTTCCATCTCCTCCGATATAGGTGTCGCCAATTGCAATACGATGCGTATCAGGATGGTATTCACGCGATGAGAGTTGCATATCTGTGTTGAAAGTCCAATGGGATAATGCCATACTTTCGAGCTCAGCAGGCAGTTGCTTCACGGTGTGGTTGGTGATGAGTACAAAGCAGTCGGTTTTCTCCAAGCACAATGCACCTACATGATCTGCGAACTCTTGTACATACGCATGCGATATATTTTTAGGTAAGTGAATAATCATAAGTGTGGTATCGTGTTGTATAGAATAGTGTAGAGTTGTTTATTTAAAGTCGATGATATGGTGAATAGAAATAATACCGATGATATCGGTTGTTTCTGCCGTTTCGGTGACTGCTAGGGTAGTGATATTATGTTTGTCCATAATCGCTAGTGCGTCGCTCAATAATGCATCCTTAGTGATATACTTGTAGGATGGGGTCATGATGTCGGAAGCTGTGATGTGTACATCGTTGTATTTTAGTATCGCTCGGCGCACATCTCCATCGGTGATAATACCAACACATCTCATCTCGTTATATACCATTGTCATGCCTAGGTGCTTATCGGTTATTTCACGAACAATATCGCGGAAGATGGTCGTGGTCTGTACGCGAGGCACATCTATTGTCATCACATTCTTGACGCGTCCTAGCAGTTTTCTGCCCAAGGCGCCGCCTGGATGGTACAGCGCAAAGTCTTCAGCTTTGAATTGGCGCATCTCCATCAGACACACCATCAGCGCATCTCCCATCAGTAAGGTTGCTGTGGTTGAGGTGGTAGGAGCAATACCCAATGGACATGCTTCTTCGTCTACATGGATAGACAACGCATAATCTGCGCGCTTTGCCAAAGGCGAATCCATATTACCCGTCATAGCTACAATCTTACATCCCAGTCGATGGAGAGGGTCGATGATGTTTAGGATCTCGTTGGTGGATCCGCTATTGCTTACCAATATAGCAATATCATTAGCATTGATCATTCCCAAATCACCATGTACAGCCTCTGCTGCGTTGACGAAGATAGAGGGTGTGCCTGTTGAGGCGAACGATGCGGCCATCTTATGGGCTATGATACCCGTTTTGCCGATGCCCATCATCACTACTTTGCCTTGACAATGATAGAGTGCGTCTATGACTTGGTCAAAACTAATGTCAATACTATTCTTGAGTTTTTCTAGCTCGCGAATCTCTTCATCGAATATCTCTTTTGCTCTTTTTGCGTACATAGTTAGTTATGAGTTATGAGTGATGAGTTGAGCACAGATTCTATTTTTTGTGCTTGTCGCAGGATATTTTCTACGTCGCTCAGACGTACTTGGTTGGCTGCGTCAGAGATGGCTTTTTCGGGTTGAGGATGAACCTCGAGGAATAGTCCATCTATACCTACAGCTACAGCTGCACGGATGAGATGAGGTACCATCTCGCGATTACCGCCGGTGATGCCAGCTTGACTGCTAGGTTGTTGTACCGAGTGGGTAGCATCAAACACCACAGGATAACCATACTCTCGCATCTTCACCAACGAGGTCATATCTACAATGAGGTTGCCATATCCAAAGCTGGAACCGCGTTCTGTCAGCCAGATATGTGGTGTGGGATGGTGTAGGGTGGTGTAGGATGGTGTAGAATTGTTAGGCTGATTGCTCTCGATTTTAGCAATTGCACCACGCATATCCCATGGGGCCATAAATTGGCCTTTTTTCACATTGACAATTTTACCTGTTTTTGCAGCCGCCACCAATAGGTCGGTTTGACGAGAAAGGAAAGCAGGAATCTGCAGTACATCTGCCACCTCGGCCACAGGAGCACATTGCCATGACTCGTGTACATCGGTCAAGATGGGCAAGTCAAAAGTTGTTTTGACCTCTTGTAGGATCTTTAATCCCTCGTCCATTCCTACTCCACGATCCGATAGACTCGTGCGGTTGGCTTTGTCATATGAAGACTTAAAATATAAGGTGATACCTAGCCGTTCGCACACTTGCTTCAGCGTTTCGGCAGTATGCATTACGATATCACGACTCTCTATAGCACAAGGCCCAGCGATGAGAAACATGTTTTTGTAGATTAAAAAGTTTTAAGCGTTGGTGTAAATGCGTATCCAATCAATATCCAATTGAGCAGTACCTGCCTTTTGATTCTCAGGCAAATAACTACGTACAAGCAAATGCAAAGCTTCGCCTGTCAAAGTGTTTTTGCCGCGAGATACTTCTTGGTCGTTCACATAGTTTATCACCTCTTTTTCGTTCCAAACGAGCGTGTAGATGGTGTATGCTTTAGCCACTTGTTTTGACAAAATAGGTAGCACTTTCTCAGCTTGAGCAGTGATGAAACAAAGTGTATGTTTAGCTTTGCCAGTTGCTCGCACTTTCACTTGCACCACACCTTTTTTAGGAGCAACAGTCTGCTTGGTATGCCAGATGTCGCTAGTGAAAGCAAAGGTATATGGAATCATACCCTTGGTAGGGTGCCAAGCGGTGGAAGTAATCTTTTGCTTTTTCGTTAGAATACTTAATGCACTATTAGCGATGCGACTATTTTTACCTTGTGTGTATGCTTGACGCTCGCTCACATGCGATAGATTGGTGTTGAGTTCTTTATTTTGATAAAGGTAGCCAGTCTCCCATATTTCGTTCATGGTAGAAGTTTCAAATTCTTCGCTCCAAACCAACTTATAAGTTTCTAGTTGGGCCACTTCTTGTTCGGAATGCTGTAGGTAGAAGACGATATCTGAATGTTTTGCTAATACATTCAATCGTTTCTCTTGTTGGCATTCATGAGTGGTGAACCAACGTTTTTTGTTTTTCCAAAATGCATTAGCTTGCTTAAACTCAGGTGTTTGTATTTGCTCTACAAGAGTCAAGTATTGTGCAACATCTTCCTTCTCCTTCCATGCTTCTTTTTTGAATAAGCGATAGAAGAAAACAGATGATTTTTTGCATAATCTTCTATATTCATCCATCGTTTTCCCCTCTTGTGTGTCGGCATAGCGAGTGGTTATCAACTCTTTCTTTTTCGCTTGAAATTCAGCAGAGTCCACCACATGTTTTAGGCTATGGTATTCAGCTAAAACTTCGCTTTTCTCCACTTGGCGATAGCGCACAATCATTTGTGCTTGTGCCTTGAGCCATTGCTCAAATTTCTTTGTACTAAGCATTGTGTTTATTTTTATAGTTTTAAACTCTCTAAATGGGTTATCAGTTCATCCATCGTGTCCACAAACTGCGGAGCATATTGCTCTTGCTGCGGTAGGAAACTGAGATTGCGCATGTGTGTCGCTTGCTGTTTGAGTCCTTCGTAAAAGCCTTGATAGTTGAGTGTAAAGATGGGTTTACGATGTTCATCCACGGTACCACTGGCTATCACATCCATCATTTCATCCATGGTGCCGTAGCTACCGGGTAGGCATACGAAACAATCGGCTATCTCCTTCATCTTTTGTTTACGCTCGCACATATTCGCTACGATGTGCATGGTGTCGCAATTGCTTGCCATGCGCTTGGCCTGGATGATACGTTGTGGAATCACTCCCACCACCTCTCCCCCAGCGGCTTTAGCTGCATTACTCACACGTGTCATCAGTCCGCCTGTTGCACCGCCATATACTAGGGTGTGGCCTGCCTGGGCAATCCACGTCCCTAGTACATCACCCAAAGCCAAATAATCTTCGGGAATACGATCTTTTGCGCTACAATAAACGGCTATATTCATCTCTAAACTCTAAACCTTAAACCCTAAACCAGATTACGCATCAATCTTAGCGTAAGTAGCGTTCTTCTCGATGAATTCGCGGCGAGGAGCCACATCGTCACCCATCAACATAGCGATGGTGCGATCTGCTTCAGCAGCGTTTTCGATGGTTACTTTCTTCAGCAGACGATGCTCTGGATCCATGGTGGTCTCCCAAAGTTGCTTGTCGGACATCTCACCAAGACCCTTATAGCGTTGAGTCTTAATCAACTTCTCATCGCCATTGCCATACTTCATGATGAAGTCATGGCGTTGTTGGTCGTTCCAGCAATACTCCTTGTAACTACCTCTTGCACAAAGGTACAGTGGAGCCATGGCGATATAGAGGTGTCCTTGCTCAATTACCTCTTTGAGGTGACGGAAGAAGAGTGTCATGATCAGCGTAGCAATGTGTGCACCGTCCACGTCGGCATCGGCCATGATGATCACTTTATGATAGCGTAGTTTGCTGAGGTTCAAGGCTTTAGGATCTTCCTCTGTTCCGAAGGTAATACCCAATGCGGTGAAGATGTTGCGTACCTCCTCGCTCTCGAATACCTTGTGCTCCATAGCTTTCTCTACGTTCAAGATCTTACCACGCAATGGCAAAATAGCTTGGATGCGACGGTCGCGACCAGTCTTAGCGGTACCACCCGCAGAATCACCCTCCACGAGGAAGAGTTCGCACTCGGCTGGATCTTTACTCTCACAGTCTGCCAACTTACCAGGCAAACCACCACCGCCGAGAGGTGATTTTCTGAGCACGCTCTGACGAGCATTACGAGCCGCAATACGCGCTTGAGCGGCCAAAATCACTTTCTCTACGATCTTCTTAGCATCCTCTGGGTGCTCCTCTAGGTAGTTGGTCAACGCCTCGCTCACAGCGGAAGATACCATACCAGCCACCTCTGAGTTACCCAATTTCGTCTTAGTCTGGCCCTCGAACTGTGGCTCTGCTACCTTCACACTGATGATAGCGGTCAAGCCCTCGCGGAAGTCGTTGGCATCGATGTTGGCATTACCATCTTTGTCTTTCAGCTTGGCTTTCTCCAACATTTTGCTCTCGTCGGCGTACTTCTTCATCACGCGGGTGAGTGCAGCACGGAAACCAGCCACGTGTGTACCTCCTTCGATGGTGTTGATATTGTTGACATAACTGTGTACATTCTCGTTGAAATCGGTGTTATAAAGGATAGCCACCTCTACTGGAGTACCATATTTCTCGGTATTCAAGTGGATCACCTCAGAGATCAATGGTGTACGGTTGCCGTCGATATAACGAACGAACTCGCTAAGTCCTTCCTCCGAGTAGAATACTTCACCTTTGAATGTGCCATCCTCGTTCTTCTCGCGAAGGTCGGTCAAGGTAATACGCACACCAGCATTCAGGTATGCCAACTCGCGCATACGGTTTGCGAGGATATCGTAGTGGTAAACAGTTTCGGTGAAGATGCTGCCGTCAGGCCAGAACTGCACGCGTGTACCTGTACCTTCGCCATCGTTGTAGGTGCCAACCACACTTACAGGTGCCAATGGCTTACCTTTTGCATAATCTTGCGCATGGATCTTGCCGTCGCGACGAACTTCTACATGCAACTTGGTAGAAAGAGCGTTCACACAGCTCACACCTACACCGTGGAGACCACCAGACACCTTGTAGCTGTCTTTGTTGAACTTACCACCGGCGTGCAGCACGGTCATTACGACCTCCAATGCACTCTTCTTCTCTTTTGGGTGCATATCTACAGGAATACCACGACCGTTGTCTTGAACAGTGATCGAGTTATCCTCGTTGATTGTCACTTCGATGTTGCTACAGAAACCAGCCAAGGCCTCATCGATAGAGTTGTCCACCACCTCATATACCAAGTGGTGAAGACCCTTCAGCGAGATATCGCCGATATACATCGCAGGGCGTTTGCGCACTGCCTCCAGACCCTCGAGCACCTGAATGCTCGAACCATCATACTTCTCTTGTTGTTCTACTTGTTGATTCAATTCTTCCATTGTTGTATTGTTTTTAATTTATTTTTACTTAATCCTTGATTCAACGCGAATGAACGCATTCGCGCGCAAATTGCCTGCAAAGGTACAAAAAATCCATGACATACACAACAGGGAAATCCTGCCTTTTTTGAGAAGTCCGCTCAAATCGCAAATAAACCGCCTTTTAGGGCTTTTGTGCATTGTGGAAAAATTCCCAAAAAAATAAAAGTTGCTTAAATCAAAGATTTTTGCCTTTTGGGTTACATATTACTACACTGTACTTATCAATAATTAGTTATTAGTTAGATATTAGTTAGTGATTACTTAGTTATTAGTTAGTTATTCATTATATTTTGCCGGTATTTTTTATAAAAAATAAAAAAAATACACTTTGTACTTTGTAAAATCGTAAATTTTAAGTACCTTTGCAGGTTGATTATTAATTTGCCGAAATTTGCGGCGAAAACAGTGAATAAACTAATAAATAATATACAACTATGTCAAAAGCATTACTTATGATTCTCGACGGCTGGGGAATCGGAAACAAATCACAAGCCGACGCTATCTCTTGCACTCCAACCCCACACTGGGACGCATTGTTGGAGAAGTACCCACACAGCCAACTTCAAG
>JAZSGL010000046.1:0-4182 GCA_045532735.1 Paludibacteraceae bacterium
TGCTTGCGTGTCTTCATTGCGTCGTCGCCAGAGAGGATGAGAATGAGGTCGCCTGGCTGTGCGTTCATCGCCTTAGCCACCTCTTGCAATTGCTCTTGGGTATAGAATTTATCTACGCTAGACTTCACGTTGCCATCTGCCTCTACGCGGGCATAAACCATACCCTTAGCGCCAATTTGTGGGCGTTTTACGTAGTCGGTCAATGCATCCAATTGCTTGCGGGTATAGCTTGCGCAACCAGTAGCGCAGATACCGCCGATATACGCAGCATTAGCAAACACGCTGAACTTCTCCTC
Organism: Paludibacteraceae bacterium; assembly: GCA_045532735.1. Classification (GTDB taxonomy): domain Bacteria; phylum Bacteroidota; class Bacteroidia; order Bacteroidales; family Paludibacteraceae; genus Colicola. Next base: position 297 of record JAZSGL010000046.1, read on the forward strand.
TTTTTGCTCCTCGATGGCGTGGAAGATATCGTGCAGCTCCACGAACTCCATGCCAAAGCGTGTATCTGGCTTGTCGCTACCATAATATTTCATCGCGTCTGCCCATGTCATGCGTGGGAAATCTGGCAGGTCGATGTTGAGAATGGACTTGAACAGGTGTTTTGACATACCTTCGAAGAGTTGCAATACATCCTCTTGCTCTACGAACGACATCTCGCAGTCGATCTGAGTAAACTCAGGTTGGCGGTCTGCACGCAAGTCCTCATCACGGAAGCACTTCACGATTTGGAAGTAACGGTCAAAGCCGCTGACCATCAGCAATTGCTTCAAGATCTGTGGACTTTGTGGCAAAGCGTAGAACTGTCCAGGGTTCATACGGCTTGGCACGATAAAGTCGCGTGCGCCCTCTGGAGTTGAGTTCACCAATACTGGTGTCTCTACCTCCAAGAAACCCTTCTCGTCCAAGTAACGGCGCACCTCAAAAGCCATCTTGTGGCGGAGCTCAAGGTTCTTTCTTACGCAGTTACGGCGCAGGTCTAAGTATCTGTATTTCATACGAATATCGTCGCCACCGTCGGTCTCGTCCTCAATCGTAAATGGAGGAGTCACGGCTGCGTTCAGGATATTCATATCAGCTACTTTAATTTCAATTTCGCCAGTAGGAATCTGTGTGTTCTTGCTCTGACGCTCAATCACTTCGCCTGTCACTTGGAGTACGAACTCGCGCCCTACCCCATTGGCTGCCTCCAGCAATGCGTCTTGCTCTGCGCTGCCGTCAGATTGGAAAGCGAGCTGTGTGATACCATAGCGGTCACGAAGGTCGATGAATGTCATACCGCCCATTTTGCGGATTCGTTGTGCCCATCCTGCGAGGGTCACTGTTTTGCCTGCATCGGCGAGGCGAAGCTCGCCACAAGTATTGGTTCTAAACATATATGTATTGTTGTAGTATTGTTATCAGTTGTGTAGTGTGGTGTAGCGGTTGTTTTTACCTCCCCTACTCTGCTCCACAAAAAAGCGCGCAAAGTTACAACAAAAAATGCAAATACGCAAGAAAACGAGAAATTATTTGTAAAAATGATAGATTTTATCTATCTGCATACGATATTCAGTAGTTCACTTAAGCTTGCTTGAAAGTGGGCTACTGAAAATTGGATGCAAAAGGTACTAACCGCTTTTTGCAAATGATTGCAAGTGTACTGGAGTATTTACCGCATTTCGCTACTGTAATTTCGAGGTGGGCGAGCGTAGCGAGGTTGGTGTCCTCGAAGGTAGTAAAAAATCTTGATATATGCAAATTAAATCAAAGATTTTCCTTACAAGCTCTCGCCAAAGTCCTCTTTGAACTTCGATACCAGCTCTTCTTGCCAGTGGCCAATCTCTTTGAGTCGTCCAAAGAAGAAGCGCAGCACTTGTGGCTCCTCCACCCACTTCAGTCCACCTATCAATTGGCGGTTATCCCACAGCCATTTCACGCGGTCAGCCACGTATTTGATCTGCGAAAGTGTATATACACGGCGAGGCATAGCTAGTCGCATCAACTCCAGCTCTGCAAAGCGTTCTGTGCCGTCTGGTTCGCGTTGCTCAGACAGTGTGCCGCGCTCCATACCACGGATACCACCCGCGATATATAAGGCAGTTGCTACTGCCGCTGCTGGATACTGATCATGTGGCATATCAGGCACGAAGCCTTGGCAGTCAATGTGTGCACCTAGTCCACCCGCAGGTTTTATCATCGGTACACCATAGGCATCCAACTCGTTCACCAAATAATTGATAAACTCTGGTCCGTGGCTCAGGTAGTCCATGTCAAGCGACTCGTATAATCCCTCTGCCATTGCTTCGATGGAGCGCACATCAATACCGCCATAGGTCAAGAAACCCTCGTACAGTGGAATAAACTCCATCATGCTCTTAATCAGTTCGGTATTGTGACTGATGATCGCACCGCCGCGTGCAAAGCCCAATTTACGCGCCGAGAAATAGATGATATCCATCTTACCCGCCAACAGGTGGTAGATTTCTTTCGGCGTCATGTATTTGCATTGCGCCTCGCGGGTCTTCATGAAGTAGATATTATCTTGCAGCAACGAAGCGTCCAAGATACTTGGCACGCCAAACTCGTGACAGATATCTGCCACAGCCAACATATTCTCCAAGCTAACGGGCTGACCACCAATCAAGTTTGTTCCTGCTTCCACGCGTACATACGCCACTTTCTCTGGTCCGTATTCGGTAATCACGCGACGCAACTCTTTGAGGTCCATATCGCCCTTGAAGGGGTCATCGCTTTGTGGAATAAGACCTTTCTTGTGCAGCACCTCTACCACTTCGCCGCCACAACGAGTCACATGGGCTTTGGTCGTGGTGAAGTGGAAGTTCATGATCGCTACCATGCCTGGTTTGACAAAGCGTTCTGCCAAGATATTCTCGCACGCACGACCTTGGTGCGCTGGCAACACGTTATCGGTACCAAATACCTCTTTCATCGCTGCTTTCAGGCGGTTGAATGTCTCGCTACCAGCGTAGCTATCGTCTGCCAAGTGCATGGAAGCTGTCTGACGGTCGGACATGGCGTTGACGCCCGAGTCGGTCAGCATATCGAGATAGATATCTTTGTTTTGCAACAAGAAGGTGTTATTACCCGCCTTTTGGATAGCGCGAAGACGCTCATCCACAGGCAATAGATTCAGCTTTTGTACCACGCGAACCTTGTGCATCTCCAATGGAACTTGGTTCTCTGATTTGTAGAATTTGACAGACATAATATAGTGTTTTTTTGTACCTTTTATCTATTGAATTCGCAAAAGTAGTAAAATTTCTTGATATATACAAATTATAGTGCGATTTTATCGAAAAAGATAGATATCATCTATCCCCTCCCTCCCCTATCCTACCATATTCCTGGTATGAGGCGCCAGCGAACGCGTTGCTGATAGTCTATATATCCCGGCAGTCCAGCCGCCAGTACCTGCTCCTCGTTGTGGATACGTCGGATGATCAGTATAGGATAAACCCCGAAGACCAACAACGCCCAAGCAGAGCCTAATACTATCGGCATAGAGAGGAACATGAGCAAGGTGGCTGTGTACATCGGATGGCGCACAATGCCGTATAATCCTGTGTCGATAAGCTGTTGATTCTCTTGTACTTCAATGGTTCTTGACAGGTAGGCATTCTCGCGCAACACTTCGGCGTATAATGCATACCCAACCAGGAAGACCACCGAGGCAATGACACTCGCCCAAAGGGGAAAACTATACCACGCTAAGCGATGGTTCAAACCGCAGAGAACAAAGCCGCCTATAAACATCAATCCCGACAAGGCAACCACATGCTTTTGCGTTTGCTCTTTCTCCTTGTTATTCAGCCGTTTAGCCAACAGCTCAGGCATGGATATCAGCAGCCAAATACCCATGCAGATCATAGGTACAAACAGCAAGGCAAGCAGTAGCCACGCCTGCCAATAGTACCACGTACCTGCTGGCCAAAAGAGCAGCAACCCCATCAAGGCGATACCACACAGGAGTTTGCATAATCCGCTAATAATCAATTGACTTGTTTTCATATAGGGAGCATTAAAGGTTGATCTGTAAAATCAGTATGCAAAGGTATAACAAATATTGCAAACATGCAAATTAAATCAGAGATTTTTGAAACAACTTATGTTTTTTATGTGCAGCGAGCCCTACCCAGCTTTTTGCTTTTTCAGTTGTTGATGGATGCGCGACCCTTGCGGTCACGCAGCCGTATGGCTATAGGGTAGTGCCGTACAGGGTAGGCACGTCCGCCTATGGTCTATGATATTACATCAACGATGTTGTTGCTTTATAATAGCCAAGGCAGTGTCCGAAGGTAGTGATAAATTTCGATAACTGCAAATTTT
>JAZSGL010000100.1:0-17879 GCA_045532735.1 Paludibacteraceae bacterium
AATTAAGAAGCAATACGAGCCATTGTTGCTCCTTCCTATCGCTTTTGGTATGTTGCTTACCAACTTGCCAAACGCTAATATGTACCACCCAGAGTTGTGGGCAAACTTCCTCGATGCAACCCATGAGGGCTATCATAGCTACGGTTACATCATGAAGAATGCTGGTCTTCTTGACGTGCTCTATATCGGTGTGAAAGCTGGTGTATATCCTTGCTTGATCTTCATCGGTGTAGGTGCGATGACTGACTTCGGCCCGCTGATTGCTAACCCTAAGTCTTTGCTCTTAGGTGCTGCGGCTCAGTTGGGTATCTTCATCACTTTCCTCTGCGCGAGTGCATTCTTCACCCCAGCAGAGGCAGGTTCTATCGGTATTATCGGTGGTGCTGACGGTCCTACTTCTATCTTCTTGACTTCGAAGTTGGCTCCTCACTTGCTCGGCCCTATCGCTATTGCGGCTTATTCGTATATGGCTTTAGTACCAGTAATCCAACCACCTATCATGCGTGCGTTGACTACTCCTGCTGAACGCAAGATCAAGATGAAACAACTCCGCTCTGTGAGCAAGGCAGAGAAGATTATCTTCCCTATCATCATCACCGCTGTTGTTGCGCTCGTGTTGCCTGATGCAGCTCCATTGATTGGCTGCTTGATGTTGGGTAACTTGATGAAGGAGTCTGGTGTAGTTGATCGTTTGAGCAAGGTGGCTCAAAACGAGTTGATGAACATCGTGGTGATCTTCCTCGGTTTGTCTGTAGGTGCTACTGCTACAGGTGCTACCTTCCTCAACGTGAAGACTATCTTGATTCTCTGCATGGGTATCGTAGCCTTCGGTATGGGTAGTGCAGGTGGTGTGCTTCTCGCTAAGTTTATGAACCTCTTCTCTAAAGAGAAGATCAACCCACTGATCGGTTCTGCAGGTGTATCTGCTGTGCCTATGGCTGCTCGTGTGAGCCAGTCTGAGGGACAAAAAGCAGATCCTAGTAACTTCCTGTTGATGCACGCTATGGGTCCTAACGTAGCTGGTGTAATCGGTTCTGCAGTGGCTGCAGGTATTCTGCTCACCATGCTCGGATAAAGAATACACCTTACTATATTTAGCACAAAAAGAGAGTCACTTGACTCTCTTTTTTGTGTATATTGTAGAATTAAATTACTGATTAGATTTTTGCCAAAGGATAGCGTCGCCTTCTAAGGTCCAATTGACAAGAAGAGAGGATGGTGTGAAGTTCATTTGCTCATAGATGTGCGAGCAAGCGGTATTATGCACGCTGATGATGGCATAGACCATACGCAAATGCAAGAAACCGAAAGCATAGTCCAACAACAACTGCACTGCTTGCTTCCCTACCCCTTGGCCACGCGCTTCAGGAGCAATATACATACCTATAGCGGCTTTGCGATTACGAGCATCAAAGTCAAAGAGATCTATACAGCCCAAAATCTCTCTCACCTCTCCTCGCTCATCTCTCCGCTCCACAATCAGTCTCAACTGACCGTCACGGTAGATATCGCCGGTTGTATTCTCGATATATTGATGCAGGTCGTGACGAGAAAGCGGATTATGCGTATCCGAATCTGCCCACATCGTGGCATCATTCTCCCATTGATAAAGAAATGGGAGATCAGAGGGCTCTATTTTACGCAAGCGCAGCATTGCTTAACTATGAACTATAAGTGATAAGTTATGAGTAGTTTTTATCCGAAGAGTCCAAAAAGACCTTTTTTGCGTTGAGGTTCTTCAGTCATGCCATTCGCAGGAGCAGGTTTAAAGTGATTTCCCGAATGAATCATCTGGTAGATTACGCCCCAATCAGGAATACCACCCAAATTGCGGTCGTCAATAAAGAGGTCTGCCTCTAGTTTGCGAGCTCGAACAATATCCGCAGTTTCTTCTGGGAAATTTGAGTTCACTGCATAGAACTCCAAACCACGAGAAGCACAATAGTCAATAGCCTCTTGCAATAACTCACCCTCACGGCATGTCCAGAGGATAAGTTGGTGATGGTCTTCTTGTTGAAGTTTTTTGAGTGTATCAATAGCAAAGGGAATTGGCTTACCAATAGCTGGATATGCATGGGTAACGATAGTGCCGTCGAAGTCAATAGCGATAGTCATATTCTTGTTCGGCAATCTCGCGCTTTGACCAACGACCTCATCGTCGTTAGGGCGCTCGATGCCCCCACTCTATCCTCGAAGCCACAAGTTTCTTGGATATTTATGAGGGAGACTCCTCCTGCCGTCGAAGGGTTTAAATGATTATAAGTTTAATAGTTTTCTTGATTAGGGTCTTTGGGTTGGAGTTCTGCTTGGAGTTTTGCTTCAGATGGTTTGGTGAAATACCAACCAATAGCAGAAACAGCAGTTATCCATAACATAGACTGATATGCACCCATAAGATAGAAAGCAGAGATTCCGAAAAACATAGTATTGCTAACCAACAGGATACGCCAAGTAGCGGCTTTTTTGTAGCCAATAAGTTTTTGTTCCTCATCAGTAAGTTCTGCTAACTTGGTGCATTGACGTTTGCAAAGATATAATCCCATAGGGATAGTCAACAAAGCGTCAAAGATGACAGCATACTGCAACACTTGTCCGAGGGTGGACATTGGGTTGATAGGTTGTACAATTTCTTTTATTATCAGGAAGTATGCCAATGTTCCTGCGATCAGTGTTAGAATCAATGCACCATAGTAGTACAAATTTAGCGACTTGATGATGTTCTTTTCCATTATAATTTAAATTCTATGCGGTTAACGATGGAGCGTCCAAGGGTGATCTCATCGGTATATTCTAGTTCATTACCAATGGCGATCCCTCGTGCAATTTGGCTGATTTTAAGTGTACTATTGTTCAAGTTTTGTAGGCGACGATAGATATAGAAGTTGGTTGTATCTCCTTCCATAGTAGTAGGAAGAGCGAGGATAACTTCATGGATATCACCGCATTCTACGCGTTTAATTAATGAGTCTATCTCTACGTCTGAAGGTCCCACTCCGTCCATAGGGGAGATAATTCCACCTAGGACATGGTATAGACCGTTGTATTGACCCGTGTTCTCAATCGACATCACATCTTGCACATTCTCCACCACACAAACCGTATGTTTATCTCGTGAGTGTGACTGACAAATCGGGCACACCTCTTGATCCGAGATAGTATGACACACACGACAATACTTCACCTCTTGTTTAAGGCGTATCAAAGCCCCTGCGAATGCCTCCACATCCTTATGGGGCTGACGAAGCAAATGCAATACCAAACGTAATGCCGTTTTGCGCCCTATGCTTGGCAATGAAGCCATTTGGTCCACTGCATCACTTAGTAATATGGATGGATAGTTGTTCAAGTTATGAGTATTATTCTTTCTTTTTTGCCCAACGAGCAGGGAGCATACGATATGGATATTTCTCGCGCATGTTATCGGCATTGGGGCAATCAAAGCGGTGAATACGAATACCTTTCATAATACTGATAAATGCAAAAATAGGGTCACCCGGTTGCGGATTACAACAAGTTGCTAGATTATACTCCACACTCTTGACATTGATGTCTACTTCTAGTGCAAGAGCTTCTTGTTGCTCTTTAGGTACATAGGGGGTATTCTCACGGAAGTCATGTCGTGGTTCATCCATCATTTGGAAAACCTCCTTGATACGCAATAAGTCCTCTTTGCCAAGAGCAATAGACTGATATAAGTCGGTGGTTATCTTATAACCTAATTTGAGCGCTAGACGAGAGATATCACCTTCGGTATAGTCGAGTTTCCAATTCTTAAAACGACGTTCTAACTGCTCACGTCCCTCGGCTGCATTACGGTACTCAACCTCTTTGAGTGCTTGACGAATTTTGTTTTTCGCTTTGCTCGTCACGACGACATTGAGCCAATCAGCGGTAGGTTTTTGGTTAGGAGCAGTTAGAATCTCCACTTGGTCACCATTTTGGAGTTTCTGACGAATGCTCACATTTTGGTTTCGAATACGACCTCCCACGCACTTACATCCTACATCACTATGGATAGAGAACGCAAAATCCAATACGGTTGCTCCTGCTTGCAGACGTTTGAGGTCGCCAGTAGGGGTAAAGACATACACGCTCTGCGCATCGGTATTGAGGCGATGACCATCTACTCCCTTGTATGACCAATGGGCAGCCACACCTTTTTCTGCCACTTCATCCATACGGCGTGTACGGATTTGCACTTCTACCCATTTTTCTTCTGGACCTAGTACCGTAGTATGGAGACTCTCATAACCATTTTCTTTTGGTACACTTAGCCAATCACGCAAACGCTTAGGATTTGGACGATACATATCCGTAATGATGGAATATACTTGCCAACAATCCAATTTCTCACGGTCAAGCGGCGAGTCAAGGATTATACGGATGGCAAAAAGGTCGTAGATACGGTCCACATCACAGCGTTGTGCTTGCATCTTATTGTAGATACTATGGATGGACTTAGGACGACCTTTGATCGTAAATTCGAAGCCTAACTCTTTGAGTTTTTGCTCAAGTGGCGTGATAAATGCCGCTATATACGCATCGCGTTGCGCTTTTTTTTCATTGAGCGCGTGCGCGATATACTTATAAGTCTTGTAATCCGTGAATTTGAGGGCAAGATCTTCCATCTCAGTTTTGATAACGTAGAGTCCCAAACGGTGCGCTAAAGGAGCATGAAGTTCCTTTGTCTCACGCGCGACATGGCGGCGACGATCCGAATCGCCCTCTTGGTCAAGCGTGCGAAGCAATTCTAACCGCTCGGTTAAAATGTCATAGAGAACCTTATTACTATCTTCTGCTGCCATTGTCATTCAAAAATCACTATTTTCGGGCGCAAAGTTACGAAAAAATTTGCATATATAAAAAAGAATTTGTAATTTTGCAGCGAATTTGTGGGAAAATGGACTATTTTTCTCGTTGAATCGTCAGAATAGAATAAATTTAATAAATCAAAGATATGAAAATCGTAATTCGTGTATTGCTAGGTATTGCCGTAGTATTTATGGCATTCATCTGCGTAAAAAGTGTTGTAACCCCTATTCAATTTGAAGAGGCTCGTATACAACGTGAAGTAAAAGTCATTAACAATCTTGTTAGTTTGCGTACAGCGGAAGCACAATTCCGTTTGGATAAGGGCTACTTTACTGCAGACTTGGATTCGTTGATTGATTATTTGAAGGTTACTCCAAAGAAAGAGGTTTACAAAGTTGGTTCTTTGACCGAGAAACAATTAGAGGATGGTATGACAGAAAACAAAGCAGCTAAGATTTTGGAGCGTGCTCGCTTGAAAGCACAACGCAAAATGAAATACCAAGGTGCTGATAGTTTGAACCTTCTTTACAACTATATATGGGAGAACGACCGTGAGGTTAAAGCAGAAGGTCTTCAAGGGTTCCGTCGTGATACTATTTTAACCAATATGATTCAATCTCTCTACAAGGGTCAATATACCGAAGAGACAATTGGTGAAATCGTATATATCCCATATACTGATCATGTGAAGTTTGAAGTTGAGACCAACAATGGTTACACAACATCACAAGGTATAAAAGTACCTATCTTCGAGATTCGTGCTCACTACAACACATATCTTCACGACCTCAACAACCAAGAGCGTGTGAACTTGATTGATAAAGAGGAGAAATTGGATCATTATCCAGGTCTAAAAGTTGGTTCGGTGGATGCGCCAAACAACAACGCGGGTAACTGGGAGTAATAGTATAGGACGCCCTTCGGGCTATAGGACGGAGGCGGTGCCTCCTATAGGACGCCTCTTTGAGGCTATAGGTTATAGGCGATGAAGGCGATAAGGCAAGAAATATGAGAATTATTTCAGGAACATTTAGGGGGCGTCGATTGATGCCCCCTAAAAATATCACAGCACGTCCTACCACGGATTTTGCCAAGGAGAGTTTGTTTAACCTCCTCATTAATCGTATGGACTTTGAAGGAGTGGACATGCTGGACTTGTTTGCTGGCACAGGTGGCATAGGACTAGAGTTTGTATCACGCGGAGCACGAGAGGTGACTGCCGTAGAGATGGCGCATACGCAACAGAACTTTATCATATCCTGCTGCAAACAATTGGGGGTAAGGAATTTGCACTTGATTCGCGGAGATGTATTTAAGTTTGTGAAGGCATGCCATGTGCAGTATGATTTTATTTATGCCGATCCTCCATACGATTTAGAACAATTGCCTACTCTACCCGATTTGATTTTTGAGCAGGGTATCCTAAAAAATGGAGGATATTTCGTATTGGAGCACTCCAAACACAACGATTTCTACAACCATCCCCACTTTGTTGAAATGCGAAGTTACGGAAGTGTACATTTTAGTTTTTTTCAATAAAATGTAAAAAAAAATTTGCACAGTTGAAAAAAAAATTGTAATTTTGCGGTGACATTACGGAAAATTATCTTTCTTATTGAGAAAATAATTTAGTAAAACTAATATTAACTACTAAAAAATTAACGTTATGAAAAAACTACTACTTGTTGCTTTTATGGCAGTTATGGGTATTGCAGCAGCAGTTGCTCAACCTCGCGCAATTGGTGTAAACTTGGGTTATGGTATTGATGTATCGTACCAACACGCTTTGGGTGAGAAGAACATGATTGATTTGTCTGTAAATATCCCTGCATTCGCTGGTATTGGTGCTACAGCTACTTATGATTGGGTTAACCCATTCGGTACTGCAATTCCTTGGAACAACAAAGGTGAGTGGAATTGGAGCCTTGGTGTAGGTGCTGGTGCTGGTATCTATGGTTTTAAATCTCCTGCAGTATATGTAGGTGCAGTAGGTCATGTGGGCGTAGAGTACAACTTCTGGTTCCCATTGCAACTTTCTGTAGATTATCGTCCTAACATTGGTTGGAACTTTGGAGCCAATCATTTCAACACAGCAGGTTTATACGGAGTTAGCCTTGGTGTTCGCTACTTGTTCTAATTTGAGTTAGAAATAAGATAGTATATAATAAGGTGTCCGCGAGGGCACCTTATTTTTTGTTAAAGATGTATAAGCAATTTCAACCGCCACTGCTCCACCTAGGATGGTATAGAAATAGTGCATGTATTGTCCGTGTATTGTCCGTGTATTGTGCGTGAATAGTGCGTAATTAGCAAAAGAAATTAAAACATTTTCAGAATGGGACAGGCATAAAAATAGCTGCGCCTTTTGACGCAGCTATTCAATAGAAATTATTATTCCTTTGGGATTTAGCGAATTACTTTCTTGGTTATACGTTGACCGTTTTTCTCATAATGGATGAGATATAAGCCGTTGTTGAGACCATTGAGATTCACATCCTCTACATTGTATTGTACAGATACTGGTTGACCACTAATGGTATAGATAGTCACATTATATGGTGGAAGGAGTTCAGATGGAGTCATAGGAACGAAGATATCCTCGAGATCAGTAGTAATATTTGGCAATTGACACTCTTTACCTGTAAGGATCACAAACTCTCCAGGAGCAAGAGTGATGGTGGTCGCTGTTTGCTTCTTTTGCTCAAAGTAGTTGTACCATGTGCCAGAAGGAACATCAACTGTTTGGTTGCCTGTCACACCAAAATTACCAGCTACAAACACATTGCTACCCCATTGAATAGTACGAAGAGCTTTACCAGAGCCAAGGTTAATAGCTGTTGGATTAGCTTCAAATACTTCAGGCATAAGACGAGTACGAAGTTGGATTGTTTGACCTACTTTCTTGAATGCTGCATGACGACAATGAGGAGCCTTCATCCAAGCTTCAGGGCGGTATTTAGCCTGCATTTTGCAATCGTAGTCAGTACCTAGTTCGCTTGTGATTCCGTAATCGTTCTTGCCCCATTTACCTTGAGCATTTTGGTATTTAGAGTAATCAAAGCCAAGTTCAGCGAAGTGATAGAACATCTTAGGACCGTTGAGCATAGTGAGGAATGCCATATTTAGAGGTACGCGCGCTACGCGAGCTTTCTCATTAGTCTGAAGATCACCATTACCCCATTGTTTAGCTTTAAAGAATGCACGCTCTTCATCATGACTTTCGCAATAAGTCACATAGTCATCTTTGTTGGCATTTGCTAGATTGTCTCCATCTTTGAGCCATCCCATAGCAGTTTGGTAGTATGCGTTGGTAGTGTTATCCCAGCACATCATACCTTCTTTGATAAGAGCAGGACGCTCAGAGCCCATATTGTCACCCCAGTGCTCAAGAATCATGTATGCATCCGGAGAAATAGCTTTGACACCATGCTCGTAGTAATGTTTGATATTGCCCACAGAAGTATGTTTTTTTGTACCACAAAGTCCATGGCTAAGGTCCATACGGAAGCCGTCGACCTTATACTCAGTAAGCCAATAAGCAAGTGAGCGTGTGAACATGGTTTTGGTAGGAACGAAATCGTGGTTCCAGTCCTCGTACACGTTGTCAGAGTGAGGGGCAGTAACATTGAACCATGGGTTGCTGCTAAGGTCAGTACCATAAGGATAAAGTTTGTTCATTGGGTTGAGACCTGTAGCATGATTGAATACCATATCTAGGATGACAGCGATACCGCGTTTGTGGCACTCATCAATAAAAGTCTTGAGATCTTCCGGAGTTCCATACATCTTATCAAGGGCAAAGAAATGGTTTGGTGAATATCCCCAACTCTCATTACCATCAAACTCCGTAACAGGCATCAACTCAACCGCGTTCACACCAAGATCCTCAATATAATTGAGGCGATCTATAAGACCTTTGATATTGCGGGAAGGAGTGTGGTCATATACCCAAAGTTCGTAGATAACAAGGTTGTTCTTGTTAGGACGCTTAAAGTTGATAGTAGCATCAGACCATTGAAAATCAGTTTTACCGGGATGCAACACAGTCACATAGCCATCACCATGTTCAGGATAGTTGTTGACATATCCAGAGATCCACTTGTCATCACCATGAAGCACTTTCTCAGAATAGAGATCAGAGATACGTACTACCTTGCCGTCAGCACGAACCACAACATATTGCATAGCATACTCCGTATCAGGAATCAGATTGTTGAGTTCAATCCAGAAATAAGCACTATCATTAGCTTGTTTGAGTTGATAGTCATTGGAAATAGTCCAATCATTGAAATCGCCTACAACAAAAACATTTTTCGCAGGTTCTGTCTTGCTACCAGCATATGTACAAAGAGTCACTTTAGTTTGGTCATTCTTATCGTAATAGATACCATTAATAATACCCGCAGGACGGTTTGCCTTGGTTGGAGCATTTGGCACACATGTAAAAGCAGTTGCAGTTTTGGTCTCAGAACCATTGGTAGCACTAAACTCAATTGAATAGTTACCTTGTTTACTCAGCGTATAATCATAAGTAAGTTCAGTACCAGTACCCGTCTTTACAGTCTCGCCATTGATTTTAAGGACAAGATCAGAAGAGACAGTAGCATTACCCTTGAGAGTCAATTTAGTATTGAGTGAAGATATCTCAGGTAAATCATTGATAGATACGGCTAATCCCTTCTCTGCCAATTCAACGAAGATATCAGTATTCTCGGCAGTTTTACCTTCTTTTGATCCGCTAGGACCATCATGGAATACGAAAGCAAGTTTCTTAATTTCAGTGGTTTCGGCGCATTTGTAGTAGTCATAGATATTAGAAATAACTAGTTTCCAATTGCTACCATCCTTGGTCAATTGCGTTTTAGATGTATTAGCACGCCAGCTCTCTACTACATTTTTCCAGTCCCCATCGTTAGACGAAGCACTAGTAATAAGACCAGTGTGTGCATAACAACTAGTAGCACCAGCCATTCCTTTGTTACCCTCATTAGGATTAAAGATAATAGTCACCTCTCCAGTATATCCTTTTTGGATAATTGCTGGTATAGTTGTTACCTGCGCCATTGTTGTAAGCGCAAACACAGAAAGAAGTAATAGTGTAATTTTTTTCATATTCTTAATTTGTTTGTATAAATAGCGTGCAAAGTTACGATATTTTTTGCACATATCAAAATTTTTATGTACTTTTGCGCTCAAAATAGAGAAATTATGTCCAAACGCGTACTCATAGGAATGTCAGGAGGTATTGATTCTACTGTAGCAGCAATCTTGCTCTTAGAGCAAGGTTACGAGTTGGTAGGAGCAACCTTCCGTACCTTTGATCCGAAGCCTGTAGCATGTGGTCAAAATGAGAAAAGTTGTTGCTCGGAAGATAGTATCACCGAAGCCAAACATATGGCTGAAGTACTAGGATTCGAACATCATGTATTAGATTTTCGCCAAACATTCAAGGAGCATGTGATAGCCAATTTTGTGAGTGAGTACGCTTGCGGTCGTACACCTAACCCATGTGTAATGTGCAACTCACACATCAAATGGGGAAAACTGATGCAAGCAGCGGAGGAATTCGGTTGCGACTATATTGCCACAGGGCACTACGCTCAAATCGCAGAACATAGGGGGCATTATTATCTAAAAAATGCAGCAGACACACAAAAAGATCAAACATATTTCTTGTGGATGCTGACCGAAGAAAATTTGCGTAAAACCATCTTCCCACTAGGTGGACTAACCAAAAAAGAGGTGCGACAAATAGCATTGGAGCACGGGTTTGAGACACTGAGCAAAAAAGCTGAAAGTCAAGATATTTGCTTTATCCCAAACAACGACTATCGTAGTTTTTTATCAGCGCAAGGGGTAGAAGTGGCAGTTGGAAATTACATTGACAATAGCGGAAAGATATTGGGATTGCACCAGGGATATTGCTTCTACACTATCGGACAACGCAAAGGGTTAGGTATAGCATTAGGAAGTCCAAAACATGTGACCCATATTGATGCACAAAACAATACTATCACTCTCGGCGATCATGATGAACTATATACAACGGTAGTTCGCGCGAAGAATTATCATGTACGTGACATAGATTGGCTGCAAGAAACAGCAGAAGTAGAAGCACGTATTCGTTATAAATCCCCTGCTATAAAAGGACAATTGACCATTACAGAAGGGCAATTGCAGATACACTTCGACAAGCCCGTATGGGGAGTGGCACCCGGACAATCGCTGGTAGTTTACAAAGATGGTTTGCTAGTTGGAGGCGGCATTATAGAGAAGGTTTAAGGATGAAGGTTTAAGGTTTAGGGTTTAGAGAGCAAGATAATAAAAGGGCACTTTTTACAGTGCCCTTTCTTATTATTCTAACTTGCGATAGCGAATACGCTTAGGTTCGTTAGCATCCTCGCCGAGGCGGAGTTTCTTATGTGCCTCATACTCGGAGTAGCTTCCCTCGTACCAATATAGTTTGCTATCTCCCTCAAAAGCCAGGATATGTGTACAAATACGATCAAGGAACCAACGGTCGTGGGAGATAACTACAGCACAACCCGCGAAGTTCTCCAAACCTTCCTCCAAAGCACGCAAGGTATTTACATCAATATCGTTGGTAGGCTCGTCGAGCAAGAGTACGTTTGCCTCTGACTTCAAGGTCAATGCCAAGTGCAAGCGGTTGCGCTCACCACCTGAGAGTACACCGCACTTCTTCTCTTGGTCTGCACCTGTGAAGTTAAAGCGGCTCAGATACGCGCGCGCGTTTACTTCGCGTCCGCCTACGCGAATATATTCGGTGCCTTCAGCAATAGTTTCATATACGCTCTTGTTAGGGTCTATATTGGAGTGTACTTGGTCTACATAACCCACCTTCACGGTCTCACCTACGGAGAAAGTACCTTTATCTGCCTGTTCCATACCCATAATCATACGGAAGAGGGTTGTTTTACCAGCACCATTAGGGCCAATGATACCTACAATACCGTTAGGTGGTAACATAAAGTCGAGATCCTCAAAAAGAAGTTTATCGCCGAATGCCTTGCTAACGCCTTCTGCATTAATGACCTTGTTACCCAAACGTGGGCCATTAGGGATAAATATCTCAAGCTTCTCTTCGCGCTCCTTCTGCTCCTCATTGAGCATGCGGTCGTAGGCTGCCAGACGCGCTTTACCTTTTGCTTGGCGAGCTTTAGGTGCCATACGTACCCACTCTAGCTCACGCTCAAGGGTCTTGCGACGCTTGCTAGCTTGCTTCTCTTCCATCGCCATACGAGCAGTTTTTTGCTCCAACCAAGAAGAGTAGTTACCCTTCCATGGAATACCTTCGCCACGGTCCAATTCAAGAATCCAACCTGCAACATTATCCAAGAAATAGCGGTCGTGGGTAATACATATTACGGTACCAGCATATTGGTGAAGGTGTTGCTCCAACCAATCAATAGATTCAGCATCTAGGTGGTTGGTAGGCTCGTCAAGAAGCAGGATATCAGGTTGTTGTAACAAGAGACGGCACAAAGCCACACGACGGCGCTCACCTCCAGAAAGGTGTTTTACTATCGCATCATCAGCAGGGCAACGGAGTGCATCCATCGCACGATCAAGACGCGTGTCGATGTTCCAAGCGTCGACACTGTCAAGTTTATCTTGCAACTCGGCTTGGCGAGCAAGTAGTTTGTCAAAATCAGCATCTGGTTCAGCGAATGCCATGTTGATAGCATCGTATTCTGCTAGCATGTCCATGATAGGTTGCACACCCTCTTGCACACATTCGCGAACAGTCTTTTCAGGATCAAGTTGTGGATCCTGCTCTAGATAACCTACGCTGTAGCCTGGAGAAAATACCACTTCACCTTCGTAATTTTTTTCAATACCTGCAATAATCTTGAGCAAGGTTGATTTACCCGCACCATTGAGACCAATGATACCGATTTTCGCTCCGTAGAAGAAACTAAGGTAAATGTTGTTGAGTACTTTTTTTTGTGGGGAGAAAGTTTTACTCACACCCACCATCGAAAAAATAATTTTCTTATCGTCTGCCATAATGAAATACGAGAACTACGCCCACAATGTGAGCGTAGTCATTTTATTTTATTTATTTTAATTTAAGCATTATTTACCAGCGAGTATGGCCTCTATCTCAGCCTCATCAGGGTTACGCATTACGATTTTCCCTTCACGATCTATGAGGAAAGTTGTCGGAATAGCAGTTATGCCATATATATCACCTGGGTTATATGGTTCCTCTCGTTGATCACGAATTTGTGTCCAAGGCAATTGTTCTTCCTCTAGCGCTTTGAGCCACTTATCCTCTTCACGATCTACGCTAACACCTAAAATTTCCAATTTTCCTGATGGATGATAAGATGTATAGAGTTCCTTGAGGACAGGCAAAAGCTGACGGCAAGGACGACACCAAGAAGCCCAGAAGTCCACTAAAACATAGTCTGCAGTACCGATTACCTCGCTGAGTTTGACAGGAGTACCATCGGCTTTGAGCGCCGCAATATCTATATAAGGTCGCCCTGGAGCCGTAAGCAATTCGGCCTTGTATTTCTTTTCTATGCTTGCCATCCCTTCTGTGAGCCATCTCTCTGCAGGTACAGTGGCAAAGAGATTCTCTTTCTGCTCAGGTGAAAGCATATAGAATAGGTCAATAATGATAGAGTCTGTCTCTAGATTCTCTACATTTTCAATCAGCAAGTTGTACGACTGTTCCACATAATCTGCTATCAATGAATCTACAATCTCTCGTGATGTAGCGCTCTCCATTTGCGCAATGGTGGTTTCAGTCAATTGCTTATACTGATCCAAGGGAGATTTCTTTGTGGTACATGCTACTAAGCAACCTAGTGTTAGTAGCGAAATAAAAAGTTTTTTCATAGACTATAAGTATTTTGAGGTTAACGGCTATATCGTTATTCCGCATTAGCAAGTGGGCTCGCTTGAGTATAGACACGAGCAGCAAGTTCTTGGTCGAGTTGATAAAGACCATAACCGTTATCGCCTACCATGCGGAACTTATTTACGAGGTCAGTTGCATTCTCCTCTTCCTCTACTTGTTCGTCGACGAACCAATTGAGTCGACTTTGGAGAGCAAAATCTTTCTCCTCTACAGCGAGAGCCATAAGATTGTTGATGAGGGCAGTTACTTTACCTTCATGCTCAAGAGTATGTTGGAAAGCAGCTAAAGGAGAAGCCCATTCAGTATCTACCGCAGCGATAGGTTCAAGCAATACGCGACCACCGCGACTTTGAAGATAGTTGAAGAGAATCATTGCATGGTCTTGCTCCTCTTTGAATTGGATTGCAAACCAGTTAGCAATACCAGAATAACCTGCGTCTTGGCAGTATGCTGACATACTCAAATAAAGATATGCTGACCACAATTCAGCATTAATTTGGGCATTAATAGCCGCTTCGAGTTTCTTTGAAATCATAACTTGTATTGTTTAGAATTGTTTAGTATTGTATAGAGTTGTTAGTACAAAAATCATGCCATTTACATGCGTAGTTTGAATCCTGAGAGGATAGTGTCAGGTTTGAAATGGAATACACTTGCCATTTCTCCAGCCATGCAGAAACCACATACGCGGCATTGCTCCGTACCATAGCCCAAACACAAACTGCGGCTTCCGTCGGTATAGATAAAGTTAGTTACAAAACATTCTTTACCCAACTTTATCTCGCCCAACGCATTGCGTTTCATGAGTTTAAGTCCTGAACGAGAGTTCATAATAGGATAGCCTTTCTTCTTGTATTCTAGGACTTTATCGATGAGTTGAGCTTTCTTCTCAGGAGGGATCATGAGGTATTCAGTACCTGGGTATGGAGTATGGAAATTGATGGAAATCTGCTCAATGGCAGGATTATTTTTGGCGTACTCCATTGCTGCATCTAGCGACTCGTGGTTGAGGGAGTTAACTACCATATTCACGCATATATGCTTGAATCCTGATTTGCGAATATTTTCCTCTAGACAAGCAAACGAACCTTCGCCACGAACGCGATCGTGGTACTCTCCTACTCCGTCCATACTTACCCAAATAGACTGAGGACGAATCCATGAGAAGTCTTGTTGCGCATTAGTGGTGACAGTAATGGAGAAGAATCCTATCTCTAATGCTTTGTCTATAAGGTCGTTAATAGTTCGGTTACCTTCCTTCCACAATGTGGGTTCGCCTCCTTCAAGGTCGATGAAACGAGAGCCGAGTTGGTAGGAATATTCCATATCAGCAACGATATCCTCAAACGAGCGTTGTTTGTATCCAGCGCTACCGTAAACAGAGCAATGTTTGCAACGGAGATTGCATTTGTCAGTAATAAATAAAACGGTTTGTAATGGTGCGCGGCGTCCTAAAAATCGCGCGCGCAGAAACCATTGTGCTAGGTAGATATAATGTGAAAGAATTTTGAACATACCTTGTAAGTTTGTCAAATTTAACCAATTATCAAAAGAACAATATGAACAAAGACTAAAACTAGGCAGAAGAATGTACAAATGTTTCGTGCGAGAAGCCAGCGGAAAAGGAACCAATCCATTCCTGCTTTTTTGTAATTCTCCCAATCTCCCATAGGTCCCATCCACCAACGAGGATTATCGTTGCGTGGCAAGCCGTAGGCAAATAGTCGTGTGGAGTGAATGAGATAGATAGACATAGGTAATGTAACAAGGGTGATGAGATACCATGGGCTCCACCATCCCAATGCAATACCCAATCCAAGCATAGCAAACGGAACAATAGCGAAGATAGCGATGAAAGTAATCATGGCAACCTTGTGACGAAGCAGACGCGCGAAAGTCATTTTCCCTAATTCGGCATCTGCATTGACTTCCATTACAGAGTGTACATACACGATATTGGTAACCATACACCCAATGGCGATACTCATGCAGAGCATAGGATACGAGAATGGAGTGCCTGTGAGCGCAGCTTGTACGCCTAACATACAAAGGGGACCAAACATGAGCCCGATAACGAGTTCACCAAAACCATGGAAGCCAAGTTCGAGAGGCTTGCCCGAGTAATTGACACCAACAAATAAGCCAATGAGTGCATATATGACAATTCCCATAGCAGCTTGCCAACCATGTATAAGCCACTGTGCGACAAACGCCGTAGCTCCCATCAAAGCAGCAAAGCCAAGAAAGGCAACAATAGCCCATCCGAGTTGGGAGAGTGTAGCCTTCTTTTCACTTGGCATCTCGTTGTCTTTCACGAGATAGCTGCACTTGTCCATGCGTGCACGAACGCTGGTACTACTGACATCAGCGCGAGTTCGTGAGTCATGCTTAAAATCGAAGTAATCGTCTGCAAGATTCATTCCAAGGTGTGCAGCACATACACCTAGTAATACAGGCAACGCGAGCCACCAGAGGAAACCATCTTGACCAATAGATAATACAATTGCTGTTATACAAGGCAACGCAGACTGAGGCAGCGCGATATCACGCGCATTCTTAATCCAAAAACCAATTTTTGACATATTATTGCAAATTAGGCAACAAAGGTAATATTTTTTCGTGGAATATGAAAATATAAATGCAAAATATGAAAATGAAATAAAGTGATTATCCTACACTTTCGTTTCGACAAAACAATGAGAATAACTAATTTATAACTAACTAATCACTAACTAATCACTAACTAATCACTAAGTAATCACTAAGTAATTAACGAAGAACAATATGGAGTTGCATAAGAATGAAATCTATATTGGAATTAGTAGATAAAAAAAAATAATGCTAAAGCATTTGCATATGTCAAAAAAAAGCAGTACCTTTGCAAGCTGATTAAAGCGAACAATCAATATTAACATTATAAAAGATTTTTTAAGACAATGGACAACAAGAAACGTGTTTACACCTTCGGTAACGGTAAGGCAGAAGGTAACGCATCAATGCGAGAGACATTGGGCGGTAAGGGCGCAAACTTGTCTGAGATGAACTTGGTAGGCGTACCAGTACCTCCAGGTTTCACCATCATCACAGATGTTTGCAACGAGTACTACGAAGTAGGTCAAGAGAAGATCGTTGAGGTTCTTGACAAAGAAGTGAAAGCAGCTGTATCTCATATTGAGAGCTTGATGAATAATACTTTTGGTGATCCTAAGAACCCACTCCTCTTGAGTGTTCGTTCTGGTGCCCGCGCTTCTATGCCAGGTATGATGGATACCATCTTGAACCTTGGTTTGAACGACGAGGTAGCTGCTGGTCTCGTAGAGAAGACAGGTAACCCACACTTCGTATATGATAGCTACCGCCGTTTCGTACAAATGTACGGTGACGTAGTTCTCGGTATGAAGCCTGTAAACAAAGAGGATATGGATCCATTCGAGGCTATCATCGAAGAGGTGAAAGAGATTCGTGGTGTGAAGTTGGATAAGGACTTGACCGTGGACGAGCTCAAGCTCCTCGTAGCTCGCTTTAAGACTGCTATCAAGGATCAAACTGGTCACGATTTCCCAACTAACCCAGTAGAGCAACTCTGGGGCGCTATCTGCGCTGTGTTCCGCTCTTGGATGAACGAGCGTGCTATCCTCTACCGTAAGATGGAAGGAATTCCAGATGAGTGGGGAACAGCCGTAACCGTTCAATCAATGGTATTCGGTAATATGGGCGAGACATCTGCTACGGGTGTATGCTTCAGCCGTGATGCTGCGACAGGTGAGAACCTCTTCAATGGTGAGTACCTCGTTAACGCACAAGGTGAGGACGTGGTAGCAGGTATCCGTACTCCACAACAAATCACCCTTGAGGGTAGCCGCCGTTGGGCTGCGCTCCAAGGTATCAGCGAGGAAGAGCGTGCTAGCAAGTATCCTTCTATGGAGGAGGCTATGCCAGAGATCTATGCTGAGCTCGACGCTATCCAAACCAAGCTTGAGAACCACTACCGCGATATGCAAGATATGGAGTTCACCGTACAAGAGGGTAAACTCTGGTTCCTCCAAACACGTAACGGTAAGCGTACCGGTACTGCGATGGTGAAGATCGCTATGGACCTTGTGAAAGAGGGTCTTATCGACGAGA
Source organism: Paludibacteraceae bacterium (assembly GCA_045532735.1). Lineage (GTDB taxonomy): Bacteria > Bacteroidota > Bacteroidia > Bacteroidales > Paludibacteraceae > Colicola. The sequence goes on from JAZSGL010000100.1 coordinate 17,828, forward strand.
AGACCGCTATCAAGCGTTGCGAGCCACAAAAGCTCGACGAGCTTCTCCACCC
>JAZSGL010000072.1:0-6932 GCA_045532735.1 Paludibacteraceae bacterium
ATACTTTTTACCAGCCTCGAGAACGATGTACTTCTCATACATACCTGTACGAGCAGTTTGATCTACCTCGTTGATACCTTGATCCATTGCATTTGCCTCAATGAGATCTACACCTGCCTCAGATACATAGAAACCATTTGGAAGTTGGTTCAAGTCTACTGGGCCATTTCCTTTTTTCTCATCACATGAAGTGAATGTTACAGCAGCAACTAAAGCCGCTACAAAAATACCAAATTTCTTCATAATAAATTAGAATTTTAGTTTGTTAATTAGTTAATGAATTTTGTTTATATTCAATTTTGAATATTTTTCGGATTAGTAACCTGGGTTTTGTGTCCAAATCTTCTTTCCTGTTGTAGGATCTACCACTGCTTTTTGCAATACAGTATAAGGAATTGGGAACCAACGACGGGTCTCAGCTGTATTCTTAACATACTGAATCTTCTCGAATTGACCAAAACGGATAAGGTCACGACGGCGTTGATTTTCCCAAGTCAACTCACGACCACGCTCAGCCAAGATACCGTCATTAAGACCAGTACCGATTGCTGTAAATGCATCTGGATATGTTTGGTCGAAAGTAGCAATAGGATCAGCTTCATAAGCAAATGCACGCTTCTTTATAGCATCTACAGCAGTATTTTCTATACCAGGAGCATCGTCTTGACCACCACGCAAAAGTGCTTCTTTCTTCATCAAGATAACATCAGCATAGCGGAAGAGTACAAAGTCGTTCTCCATGTAAGTATATGTACCTGTTTTGTCAATCTCATATTTATACATACGAGCACCTTCTACACGGTTAGCAGCATCAAGCGATTCAATTTCTGGAACAATAACGATAGGAGTACCATCATTATCAGCGATTGTATCGCCCTTCTCTGTACAGAGAGGACCAAGGAACCATGCAAATTGCTCGTTAGTCATAGTACCCTTTCTATCACCAGCACCACGCACATCACGATTGTTGTAAATTTCCATGAATTGAGGACGCGCCACGAAACCATTCCAGCAATCAAGCTTCATATTGAAACGAGTTTGGAACTTGTAGTGCAAAGAGAGATAGCAAATACGCAATTTGTTTTTGCAAGAATATTGATCACGCTCGTTGTTGGTAGTACCATCCTCAACGATAGTAAAGATATTTTCCTTGCTACCACCGTTCTCAAGAAGGAAGTTATTGAAATAGTTACTCTCAATAGCATAAGCGCCAGAGTTAATCACTTTATTGAGGCAACGAACCGCATTGGTATAGAAATCCTCTGCGCTGGCGATATTGATACCAACCTCCTGCAAAAGAACAGATCCCTCTTTACCATTTTGCACTGTGCATGTGCGTTTAGCAGCCATAACATTCTCAGGAGTACATCCATAAGACTCTGCATTGAGATATAACTTAGCCAACAAAGTATAAGCAACACCTTGTGTACAACGACCCAAATACAATTGGCGATTAGCATCATTTACAACAGCCATATTAGGCGCATTGCGCTCAAGACAAGAAACTAAGTGTGCCCAAGTAACCCATGGATCAAGCAATTTCTCGTTACGAGCAGAATAGTCCTCCATGTAAGGAATGCGACCAAAAGAGTCAAAGAGAAGATAGTAGTAGTAAGAACGAAGAACCTCCATCTCACCTACATACATAGCATACAACTCTGGTGACATATTGTCCTCATTCGAATACAATGTTTCCAACAAGTTGTTACACAGTACTGAACCTGATACAGTACAGTTCCAAATATTTTTGAACGCTTCACCGTATGCATTCCACTCGTGAGTATTGAGGTATTTCCAATAACCACCATCGTTCCAGTCACCACCTTTTCGAATAGGGCAAAGACCTTCATCTGATGTCAGCGTATTTACTCCCCAATATCCCCAGTGGTCATGCATAAAACGGAGATCCGCATAAGCTTGACCAACAAGATTAGTCACATTCTGCTCATTTTGAAGCATTTGGTCAGTAGTTGGCTTACCAAAGTTTTCTTCCTCCAGCATATTACAAGCAGAGAAGATTGGTAATGCGATCGCGCAAACCAGCGCGTATTTTAGAATCTTTTTCATTATTTCGACAAATTAAAAGAGATTAAGATTTACACCGAACAAGAAGGTTGCAGTCTTAGGATAGAAGTTATTGATTTCTATACCAGGATAGTCAATGCAAGAAGTATTAATCTCTGGATCAAGACCTGAATAAGAGGTGATTGTAAAGAGATTTTGTCCAGTTGCATAGAGGCGCAAAGAACGAGCATATTTATTATCCTTGAAATGGAAAGTATATCCAAGAGTAATATTATCACACTTCAAGTATGAGCCATCCTCCAACCAATAACTTGAGAAGTGGTTGTAATCAGCATATACTGCACCGTTAGTTTTCGTAGGACCATTACCAGAAGCGATATCCTTCACGAAGAAATTGTAATCCGTAGTTTTGTCAGTACCGTCAGGTGTGTACATAAAGCGTGTTGCATTCAACACCTTGTTACCAACTACACCGCGCAAGAATATAGTAGCGTCAAAATTCTTGTAGCGAACAGTATTGTTCCAACCATAAGTAATAGCAGGTTGTGCAGAACCTAAATATTGCTTGTCAGCAGCAGTAGGCTTCGCAGTAGCGCCACCATATTGATCTTCGTACATCCACTCTCCCTTGTTATTAAAGCCCAAGAACTTATAACCATAGAACTGACCAACCTTGCCACCTTCCAAGAGGATTTGTGTATAAGAGTCAGAACCATTGAATTTGTTACCATAGAGGTTACCTTGTGGAGAAGATGTATAGTTGAAACCTTTTTCAGGATCAGAAAGTTTAGTAATGATGTTCTCGTTCCAAGCCAATGTAAGCGAAGAAGTCCAAGTTACATCTTTCTTTTGAACAGCTACACCAGTAACAGCGAGTTCGACACCATAAGAAAGCATCTCACCAGCGTTAGCAAGCAACTTGTCGTATTGATATGGAGGAGTTGGAACATCGTACCACCAAAGGAGGTCTTTGGTATTACGAACATAACCTTCAAGACTACCAGTCAAACGATTATTGAAGAATCCATAGTCAACACCAAGGTTGTACTCGTATTTCTTCTCCCATTTCAAGTCTGGATTGACATTCTGAGTTACCTTGTATGTATTAACCTCTTTTCCACCAATAGTAATCACATCGGATTTAGAAAGAAGTGCTACAGACATAAGGCTTGAGCCTACATTGTTACCAGTAACACCAAAACCTGCGCGAAGTTTCAATTCGTCAACCCACTCTACATCGCTCATAAAGTCTTCACCTTTAATGCGCCAACCAGCACTTGCAGCAGGGAAATAACCCCATTTGTTGTTTGCGCCGAAACGGCTTGATCCTTCAGCACGCAATGAAACAGAGAGAAGGTACTTGTCATCGTAGTTATAGTTAACACGAGCGAAACCAGCTGCCAACGCGTGTGAATTACGCCAAGAGCCTACAGAAAGATTATCTTTAGATGCGTCACCTTCACCAATTGAATAATATTTAAGAGAAGGCATTACAAATCCCTTATTCGAAGCATTCAATCCATCATTCATAAAATGTTGGTATGAGAAACCAGCCACAGCAACAAGACTATGCTCGTTCCATTGACCTACATAATCAACAGTAGCTTCATACAATTGATTCAATCCCATGTCGTATTGGCGATTAGCCCAATCGCTACTACCAATAGAGTTAGGAGAAAGCAATTCGCCAGTATATGAATAACTACGGTTATCACCTTCTTCAATAGCAGCAAAAGCATTCACTTTCAAACCAGGAAGCGATTTAATATCAACAGTAGCCTTGATAGATCCACGGAAGAAATTACCATCTTGATAACTTTCAGTATTATACAAACGCTCTACTGGGTTTGATTGACCACTATTAGACACCAAATAATAGCCATTAGGAGAGTTTTCATCGTAGATAGGCATTGTAGGGTTGAGTTGTGCCGCCAGTGTATAGTCCGCAGATGAATAATCATTGCGATAGTGCATGTACGAAATATCATATTGCAATTTCAACCAACCATTCAAGCACTTTTGGTCAGCAGCCAATTTAGCAGTAATCTCATTACGACCATTATTGATTGCGATACCTTCTGCATCCTTGTAGTTGATAGAAGCACGATAGCTGAAATTCTTATGTGAGCCGGAGATTGCTACATTATGATTATGTGTAATAGCAGCATCACGACTCAACGCCTTAGTCCAATCGGTAGTTGCTCCGTGATCTATACCAGACAACAAGCCACCAGTATATGTGCTCAAATTACGGAATTCCTCCGCATTAGCCATACCAACACGGCTATTAATCCAAGATACACTCATATATCCTGCATATTCCAATTGCGTTTCGGCTTTATCGCTATTACCTTCACCGCGCTTGGTAGTAATCAAGATTACACCATTGGTACCACGAGTACCATAGATAGCAGCAGCAGAACCGTCTTTGAGGACATCCATAGAAGCGATTTCATCTGGAGCGATATTGTCAATATTGCTTGTTGGCACTCCATCAACGATATACAGAGGAGCAGAACCAGTACCTTGACCAAGAGTAGAGAAACCACGGATTTGGATATTGTATCCCGTAGAAGTTGGGTCAGAAGTGGTACGGCTGATATTCAAACCTGCCACTTTACCTTGTAGAAGACCTACAGGGTTCGATTTAATACCTGCATTGAAGTCTTCTGCCTTTACAGAAGCAACAGAGCCAGTAACCTCTTTCTTCTTTTGTGAACCATAACCGATTGCTACTACCTCTTGGAGAACATAGGTGTCCTCTTCGAGTTTTACAATCATACCATCTTTGGCAGCAAGCGTTTGTGCTTGGAAACCCATGTAACTGATTTGGAGTTGCGCACCCTCAGCTACATCAATAACGAAATTACCATCGAAATCTGTAATCACACCATTGGTAGTGCCGACTTCAACGACACTGGCACCAATAATAGGAAAATCAGTCGATGCTTCCAAAACGGTACCCGTAATCTGCGCAGACATTGTCAAAGAGAATGCTGCGAACAGAACAAGTAAAAATGTCTTGTTTTTCATCACTTTTTTGTTTTTAGAATTTGTTAATTTATTGTTTTTAGTTGTTTATTAATTATTTTTTCGCTGCCGGAACGCTTCGCTGCTGGAACGCTTCGCTGCTGGAAGTTAAATCATTTCTTGCCTTCTTTGATGAGGACTACGCTGATAGCGCCGAGGATAAGCAGCACACCTGCTGCAACCAACATGCCCACCTGCGAGCCCGCGCATATATACTTAAGGATTGCACCACCAATCAACGCTGCCACAATCTGAGGCAAACAGATAGTACAATTGAACAAACCAAGATAATAACCCATATTGTCACCCTTGAGCGAATTGGTCAAGATAGTGAATGGCACTGCCAACATAGCTGCCCATGCCGCACCAATGAATGCGTAAGAAACGAGCAACACATATTGGTTGGTAACAAACAGTGTAGAAACAAATCCCAACGCACCTACAATCAATGAGATAGCGTATGCGCCCTTATTATGGAAGTATTTCTCAAGCGTTGGCATAATCAATGCCCAAAGCATAGAACCAACGGCTTGGATAGCGAAGCACACGCCTACCCAGTTACCTGCTGTTTGGAAAGCTTCCGCTGCTGTATTCACACCGTCCCAGCTGAAGCATTGGGTAGCGATAGCACCGTTAGAATATGTCCACATGAAGAGGAAAGCAGCCCAGCAGAAGAACTGAACAAGACCTACTGTCCAGAAAGTAGAAGGTGCATTGATGAGCAGTTTGATGAAACTTGGGTCCTCTTTCTTCTCGTCTTTCTTAGTATCAAGTCCGTGAAACTTAGCATATTCCTCTGGATTCAACTCCTTGACAGTCACGAAGGTATAGAGCACACAGAGCATCAAGATAGCTGCACCAATATAGAAACTCCACTTCACAGAATCAGGAATGACGCCTTCTGGAGCGGTGTTAGCAATACCAACCCAAGTAAAGAGAATTGGGAAGATGTAACCTGCCAACGAACCAGCGTTGCAGAGGAAGGATTGGATAGAATAAGCCAAACCTTTTTGCTCCTCGTTCACCATATCGCCCACCATCATCTTGAATGGTTGCATAGCAATATTGATAGAAGTATCCAAGAACATGAGGGAGAACAATCCAAACCACATGGCTGCATTAAGACCCAAGAAGAGCGATTGTCCGAAAGTGAAGTTACCAGCGTTAGGCAAGAGCAACATCACTGCCACTGCGATGAGCGCACCTACAATAAGATAAGGTTTGCGACGACCAAGGCGATTCCAAGTCTTGTCGGAATACTTACCCACGAGAGGTTGAACAATCATACCCATCAATGGAGGCAAAACCCAAAAGAAAGAAAGTTGGTGAGGATCAGCGCCTAAAGTGGCGAAAATACGAGAAATGTTAGCACTCTGAAGTGCATAAGCAATTTGGACTCCAAAGAATCCAAAACTGAGGTTAAAAAGCTGTCCAAAGGACAAGTTGCGTTTTTCTGTCATGACATGTATTTTCAAAATTGCCCGCAAAGGTACAACTTTTTTTTCAAACACGCAAACAAAAAACAAAAAAAATGCAATTTTTCACACAAATGCTTCCAAAAGAGGAAGAAGAATAATGGACATAGAAAGACAAAGACTAATGCCAGACCACTGGCAAAAGCAAAACAAAGTAAGGAGATAGATAATAACCACAAGTGTCAAGGGAGGGGTGAGGGGTGAGGGGTGAAAACTGAAAGGTGAAAGGGGATGTAGGGAGCTTGATGGTATTTGCAGGGTATATGCAGGGTATGCTGCTCCTATAAGGATCTAAAGATAGGGGTATTCATAGGATATTCGCGGAATATTCGGGGAGTATTCACGGGGTATTCATATGTATCGGTTATGTATCGGTTATGTGTCGGTTATGTATCGGTTATG
>JAZSGL010000012.1:0-20892 GCA_045532735.1 Paludibacteraceae bacterium
CACGATGGATACAGTACCTCACTTTGGGTGCTTCCACTTCTCCTTGGATCAGTCCAGCCTCTTTCAGCTCTTTGAGGAAGTCGGATCGTAGCCATGTCGTTCTGTGAGCCAAGGAGTTGTAAAAGTTTATTGTCTTCCTAAGACCGCTTGGCCTCCGACTTCACGATGGATACAGTACCTCACTTTGGGTGCTTCCACTTCACCTTGGATCAGTCCAGCCTCTTTCAGCTCTTTGAGGTGCTGTGATACCGTAGCTTTAGCTATAGGCAGTTCTTCGTGTATATCACCAAAGTAACAGGTATCACGCTTGGCGAGAAACTGAAGAATCGCAATCCGTGCTGGATGTCCCATTGCTTTGGCAAAGCGTGAGAGAAGATCTTGTTTAATGGTATATTGTTTGTTGCTCATATTGATTATATTGTTTGTTGGTTATATTAGTATATTGTTCGTTATTTTACGAATTATGCCGCAAAGGTAGTATAAATATCTGATATGACCAAATATTTTGTCTATTTTTTTGTAAATTTTAATTCTTATTTGCAAATATCAGATGTTTTTCTTACCTTTGCAGCATATTTACTAAATAACTTTTACCATGAAACCAATCACCACTTTCCTTCTGGCATTATTCGCCACGGCGCTATTTGCCAAAGATTATCAAGTATATGGCCCACAAGGTGGACTGGCTATGACTGTCACCTTGCCAAAGGACTTCAATCCCGAAACCGACACCTGCTCAATGGTGATACTGATGCATGGCATTTTTGCCAGCGAAGATATTCTGCCTATGCCCACTATAGCTAAGCAACTAGCCAAAGCGGGCATTGCCTCCATTCGCTTTGATTTTGGTGGTCACTGGGATAGCGAAGGCGAGATGCAGCAGATGACCATCGAGAAAGAGATAGCCGACGCTATGGCCATCTGGCAGTACGCCAAGTCTTTGCCTTATGTCACTCGTATTGGACTGCTCGGTCACTCGCAAGGCGGCGTAGTGGCTGCTATGACCGCAGGTAGGATTGCCGCCTCAGGCGACGAAGTACAACCCTACTCGCTGGCACTCATTGCCCCAGGATCGATAGTCAAAGATGCCTGCTTGCATGGTAAGTTCTTCAATGCAGAGTTCGACCCAAAGAACCCACCAGAGTATATCAAGTGCTTTGGTATGATGAAACTGGGCAGAGAGTACATCCTCACGACGCAGCAGTTGGATATCTACGGCACTGCCAGCCATTACAAAGGCAAGGTACGTCTGATTCATGGCAGCAAGGACAATATTGTGCCTCTGTCGTGTAGCGAAGACTTCAAAGCCACCTATGGCGATGCCGCCGAACTGATTATCGTCAAGGGAGAGAATCACATGATCGGTCTCAAAACCCAACGCGTAGCCGACCTCGTGGTCGAGTTTTTCCTATAATCCCCTCACAAAACGACGTGAATAACGCATCTTTTCACATCAAACTTGCATATCTCAACAAAATGCAAATCACACTATTACTCGAATATAACTCTCGTCAGCAGTTACGAGATTGGTTGCTCCAGCATGGCGAAGATACCCGAGAGGTATGGATAGCCATGTTTCGCAGCAAACGTCCACCCTGCTCTGCTGCTTGTTTGCCTTATATTGATGTAGTAGAAGAAGCGCTCTGCTTCGGATGGATTGATTCTACGCTTAAGCGTTTGCCCGACGGACGATTGGCTCAACGCCTCTCTCCACGCCGCAAACGCAGCCATTGGACCGAACTCAACAAACAACGCTGTGCCGACCTCGAAGCACGCGGTCTCATGACCGACGCAGGCCGAAGAACATTGGCGATGGCATCTAGCCTATAACCTCTCATCTTTAACCTCTAAACTGAAAATGGCGAATTTTTCGCCATTTTCTTGCACATTCGCAAATTTTATCGTACCTTTGCAGCATGTTCACTTCCTTTCTCATATTCTGCACCATCGTGCTGTTCCTATGCCCCACTCTAGTCTGGCTACTATGTTGGATTGTGGCTCGGCTGTGTCATCACGCCATGCCTTATGCACCTTTTGCCTACACAGGATTAGCACTCGTCGTGCTTTTCTGCGGTACCATGCTCTATGGTTATTGGTTCGGACGAAAGCAATTGCGGGTCACAGAAACCACCTACTCGTCGCATCAAGTGCCAGCAGCATTCAACGGATACAAGATTATACATATCAGCGACTTACACCTATCATCTTTTGCTGACTCACCCGACTTTTTGCAACGCATTATAGACACCATCAATGCCCAGCAAGCCGATCTCATCTGCTTCACAGGTGACTTCGTCGGCTTTGGCGTAGAAGAGGCGATTCCCTTCACTCATATCCTCCGCCAACTACACACAAAGGATGGTATCATGAGTGTCCTTGGCAACCACGATTTTGCACTCTACCACCATGGTCTAACGGATGCAGAGAAGGTGGAAAAAGTCAATCAACTAACCGCCTATCAACGTGATACATTAGGCTGGCAACTGCTTCGTAATCAGTCCTATCTCATTCAGCGCGACAACGCTTATCTGCAAATAATCGGCGTGGACAACACCTCCTGTAAGGGCCAAGGTTTTCAGACCATCTCCCGAGGGAATTTGCCAGCGGCAATGACCTTGCCTAATAGCCTTATCGCCTCATCGCCTATCAAAATCCTCCTCACTCACGATCCATCGCATTGGCGAGGAGAGGTCATCCCAAATACCGATATCCCATTGACACTCAGCGGACATACGCATGCAGGACAAGTGCGCCTTTTCGGCTACCCTATCTCCTCGCTCATGTTCACCGAATCCGAAGGCTGGTATCACAACGAGGAGCAATCCCTTCATATCAACACTGGCCTTGGTTGTACCCTACCCATCCGTATCGGTGTGCCACCTGAAATAACCGTAATCACTTTGCAAAAAATCCAATTGTAACCACCATGACCATCCGTCCTACCACATACGCCGACATAGATGCCCTAATGGCTATCTTCGCCTATGCCCGCAAGCAAATGGCTGCTGATGGCAACCCTACGCAATGGGGCGATGGCTATCCCTCGCGCGAGCAACTCATGAGCGACATCCAACGCGGCGTGAGTTATATCGTTGAGCATAAAGGGCAACCCTGTGCCACTTTTGTCTTTATCATTGGCGAAGACCCTACCTATTCGTATATAGAAGACGGGGAATGGTTGAACGATACCCTATTCTATGGCACGATCCATCGTATTGCCTCAAATGGGCAGCAACCAGGGATATTCCCATTCGTACTCAACTGGTGTACCGCTCAATGCCCCAATATCCGCATTGACACCCACCAAGACAATGCACGCATGATTCACCTCATTGAGCAAGCCCAATTCACCCGCTGTGGCATCATTTACACCCGAAACAACACACCTCGAATAGCGTATCAAAGGGTATGGGGCGGGCAGCTGAGCCGCAGTGTAGAGTGTAAGGTGTAGAGTGTAAAGGCGCGAATAGCGGCAAAGCCGCCTCCCCCAGCCTTTAAACTTTAAACTATAAACTTTAAACTAAAACACCAAACATATGTTATACGATTTCAGTTACCAGAATCCTACGCGGATTCATTTTGGCAAAAATGCCATCAACAAACTCGCTAACGAGCTCAAAGCCTACGGACAGAATATCCTGCTCGTTTATGGCAAAGCGTCCATCAAGAAGATCGGTCTTTACGACCAAGTCATCCAAATCCTGCAAGCCGAAGGCAAGCATGTAGTCGAATTGGCAGGCATCAATGCCAATCCTCGCTACACCCAACTCCTCGAAGGCGCTCGCCTTGTGCGCGAGCACAACATCGACCTTATCCTCGCTGTAGGTGGTGGTTCGGTCATCGACTGCGCCAAAGGTATCGCTTGCGGAGCCTATGCCGAAGGCGATGTATGGCAACGCTACTATGTCAACCAAGAGCGCGTCAACAACCCCGTAGTGCCTGTAGCCAGTATCCTCACCATGGCGGGTACAGGCAGCGAAATGAACGGCGGTTCGGTCATCACCAACGAGGAGACCAAAGAGAAGATCGGTCGCGTATATCCATTGGAGATTGCCAGCCCAAAATTCTCAATTCTCAACCCCGAATACACCTACTCTGTGCCTAAGTATCAGATGATTAGCGGTATCTTTGATATCTTCTCTCACCTCATGGAGCAATACTTCTCAGGCGATGACGACTGCACCAGCGACTACCTCTTAGAGGGACTAATGCTCTCGCTCATATCCGCTTCACGCAAAGCCGTTGTCAATCAAGAAGACTATGAAGCCCGCAGCAATATCATGTGGTGCGCTACCATGGGCCTCAACAAGATCCTTGGCCTTAGCAAAACCCAAGACTGGGAAGTGCATATGATTGAGCACCAATTGGGTGCTTATACCGATTGCGCACACGGTATCGGTCTTGCTATCATCTCACCTGCGTACTACCGCTATATCTACCGCGACGGCTTGCATCGTTTCGTGCGCTATGCCCAAGTCGTATGGGGTGTAGAAGACCACGGTCAAGGCGACGAAGCAATTGCGTTGGAGGGTATCAACCGTCTAGAAGCATTCATTGCCGAATTGGGCATCCCTGCTACCTTGCGCGAAGTAGGTGCCACCGAAGAGATGTTGCCACTCATTGCCAATTCCACTATCCCTGGTGGCGGCTACAAGCAACTCAACGCAGAGGACATCTTGTCTATCCTCAAAGCTTGCTACTAAATCCAACTATTTCTATTGATATAACAAGAGCGGCTTTGGGCCGCTCTTGTTATATGATGATATTTACACCAATATCAACTCATTTCCAACATTCGTTGGATAGGACGGATGGCATCTCTTGCAACATTCTCTTCTACCGTCACTTCGTTGTTCTCGTTGAGCAAACAATCGCGAAGATTTTGTAGTGTACACATGCGCATGTATTCGCATACGTTGCACTTGGATTGTGTAGAATTGTTTAGGATTGTATAGGATGGTGTTGTGTTGTCTATTTCAGCAGGTACAGGGATAAACTGTGCCTCAGGGCACGCCTTTTGCATCTCGTGAAGGATACCACTTTCAGTTACTACGATAAATTGGCTATTGGCATTGGGCAATTGGTTGTTTGCTTTCTTTGCATAGTCAAGCAACGCTTGGGTAGAACCTATCACATCAGCATGTTGCAAGATCGTGGCTTTGCACTCAGGGTGCGCCAATACGGGAGCATCGGGATATAGAGTTTTAAGTTGGATCAACGATTGCTCTGAGAATCGAGCATGCACATGGCAACCGCCATTCCAAAGATCCATCTTGCGACCTGTCATGCGATTGATATAGCCACCCAAGTTTTGGTCTGGACCAAACAAAATAGGTTTATCTTCTGGCAATTGCTTTACTATCTTCAACGCATTGCTACTAGTTACCACTACGTCGGTCAATGCTTTGACAGCTGCACTTGTATTCACATACGAAACGACCATGTGATCGGGGTGCGCAGTTTTCCATGCAGCCAGATCTTCTGCCTTGCAGCTATCAGCAAGCGAGCAACCTGCCTCAGGTGCAGGGATAAGCACTTTCTTATTGGGACAGAGAATCTTAGCCGTTTCTGCCATGAAATGTACACCACACATCACGATAATATCTGCATCAGTTTTGGCTGCCACTTGCGCTAAAGCGAGGGAATCACCTACAAAATCTGCTACATCCTGTATCTCAGGGCGTTGATAGTAATGCGCCATAATAATGGCGTTCTTTTCGCGACAGAGTGCGCGTATTTCTTCTACTATATTCATTTTGGGTATAGGATTGTATAGGGTTGTTTAGAGTCGAATTCCTAATGTGTTATAATATACTCCGTTATACTCAATAAGAAGTTGACCATTGCGGATAATCTTGTTATTTGGTTTCTCTACAATAGTCTCCTCAATATCGGTAGTTCCGTTGTTGCAAGAGGTTATATAGCGGGAGTATGTATAGGTAGTAGTGGTCCCTGTGCCACCGCCTGTTGTTTCGATGGTAATACTGCTCAATGCAGGACCATACTCGGTTGTATTCGTATTACTTGAGAAATGAATAGCTCCTACACCAGTCTGAGAAGTACTTGGTTTCCATGTATAATCGTTAAGGTTTTTATTAGATGCTGATAATTCGCCTATTTTTTTTCCAGCAATGGAGAATTCGATAGTTTTATAATTACTACCACCATAGGTGCGCATTTTGATGGTTATACTTGTGATTTTACTAACATCTATGGATGGAGACTCTATAAATGCACCTGTAACCATCCTCCAATGTTTAGAATCCTTAATCAAACCTGAAAGTGTCCAACCTTGCGTATTATTCAAATTCATAGCAATTGTTGCTGGAGTAGATACTGTTGTCTCCTCCTCTTCCAATTGTGCAAACACGGCATGGAAAGTGGTGTTTTGTGTAATATCTGGTGCATCATCCGCATTTGAGAACAAATCTGTGGGCACATTATCTTGGGTTCCTTCGATGACCTCTTCGCTCCAACCAACAAACTGATTACTAATAGCATCACACGACTTAGGTGCTGTAGGCAATACACTCACCACTCCACCTTTGTTGACTGTGGTTGTAGGATTGCCTGCAGTATATACTTCTCCATTCACTAGCCATGTGATAGTACATTTGGTTTCAGGATCAACCGTACTTCCTCCTTTGAGATAACCATTACTCTCGCCAAGCACAAAACGGCTATCGTATGCTGTGATCAGGTCGTCAAGATTAAGCGTTTGTCCCGCCTTCTCACCCCAGATATACTCAGCCAAGTATGGATAGTCAATAAATGGGTTACGATTACCCTGCGTCTTCTGTATACCGTTGTTACGATCAATCTCTTTCTTTGAAACAGGGTCTTGGCGGTGCCATTTCATCAGGAGTGCTACGCCATATTTGGTCAAACCAAAGGAACCCGTAGAGAAGTTGGTAGTAAATGTTTTAGAACCTTCTCCTTCTGTAAAAGCTTTGTCGCCGGCCCATTTCAGCAGCGCACCCATATATCCACGAGCGAAGTCACCTTTATATTCATCGCGAGGCTCAAACACTGTACCCGAAGCAGAGATTGTAGCTCCTATATTACCTGCAATGGTATTTCCACCCGTGATAGTAATACTCTTCGCAGAACCTTTCTTGTTACCATGCTTATTGTAGTCTGCGCTTGACACCTCACCAAAAGGATAATTACTGCGCACGCCATTCACCTTACCATCTGTAGGAACTAGGTGAAATATATCGCAACCAGGACCACTCGTACTACCACCATACCATGACTTAGGAATAGAGTGCTCGCGGTTATAGCAATCACATTCATCACTATAATTACCACAATGGTTAGAGTTGATGCTCTTCCATGTACAATCGCTATACATATCCCATACATAACCATTTTCATGCACATCGGTATATGGATATGCCCCCCACAATCCATCGTAACCTAACGAAGAATAACCTAATTTGGTTACTTTCTGAACTGCATCAAAGAGTGTTTTACCTGCTTTGCCATCAATATCCTTATAATAAGTAGGCAAAGAGGCTGCTGGTGTAACGGATTTAGCACTAACTGTCAGTACGAAGAAACTACTGAGCACAAATAGTAATGTTCGTTTCATGTTATTGTTTTTTTTAATTAGCCTGCAAAGTTACATTTTTTTTTACATCTGAACAAATATTTTTTGATAAAATATCAAAAAAAACACCCTTACAAGAATCTGTAAGAGTGTTTTCATGTGAATTTGAATGTATAACTTATTGTATGATTATCGACTTAATGTGCGCTCAATAGCAGCCACCTCTTGACGCAGAACGGCATCATAACTCATCAAATCGTCCATCGTATTGAGCGAGTGCGCTACTGTTGCATGATCTCGATGGACTACCGCACCTATTTGTGCCAAAGAAGAGTCGGTATACTTCTTGATGAGATACATCACGATATTGCGCGCTCTCACGGCTTCACGTTGACGAGTGCGAGCTGTAATCACCTTCTCTGTCACATTCATATGCTGGCACACTCTAGATACAATATCCTTGGTATCAAATGATTGAGGTCTTAGAGCGACCAATCGTCCTACTACTGTCTGTGTCAAAGCCATATCGATTGGACTATCAGTCAATGTAGAGTACGCCAACAAACTAGCCAAAACTCCTTCCAAATCACGCACATTATCCGTCACATGAGTAGCCACATATGTGATAATCTCATCGCTTAGTTTTATACCATCTTTGCGAATGCGATACATCAGTATATCATGACGTAACTGGTAATCAGGACGAGTAATCTCTGCAGCTAATCCCCATTTGAATCGGGACAGCAAACGATCTTGTACACCACGCAACTCCAATGGACTACGATCAGATGTTAGGATCAGTTGCTTATGACTCTGCTGTAAATGATTAAATATTTGGAAGAAAGAATCTTGAGTTCCCTTTAAATCTGCAAAATATTGGATGTCGTCCACAATCAATACATCTACCGATTGATAAAACATTAAGAAATCAGGTACGCGATTGTGATTAACAGCATCTTGGAATTGCAATTTGAACGTATTGGCAGCTACATATAATACACGTGCATCTGAATTTAATCGGCAGACCTCATTACCTATAGCATATGCTAAGTGGGTCTTGCCTACTCCACTTCCACCATACAAGAACAAGGGATTAAAAATCGTCTTACCTGGACTCTTAGCAATCTCTACCGCTACTGCACGGGCCAATTTATTAGGCTCGCCCTTGATAAAATTGTCAAAAGTGTATTGAGGATTAAGATGACTATCCCAATCTGCAGCTATCTCTACAGTAGATTGTGACATAGGCATGGGTTTGGACATGGATAGTTTTGTAGAGTCACTTGGGATATCAATACTACTACCAGCCATCAGAATACGATACTCTAATTGTACTTGAGCTCCAAACACCTTACGCAATACGCGAGAAAGAATATCTAGATAGTTATCTTCAATATAATCTACGATAAACTGACTTCTAACTTGCAATACCAACATATTGTCCTCCCATTGAATTGGCTCAATGGGCGCAAACCAGGTCTGATATGCGCTTTGCGACAGATTATCCTTCAATATCTGCTGACATTCTGCCCACAATATGTTAATATTTTCTTGCATGTTGTATTGCATGTACTAATGTACGCGTATATAAAATAATATCGATTGTTTTGTGAGAAACTCACGACAAACAGACTGTTAAAAACAAAGTGTTTATCAAAATCGAATGCAAAGGTACTGCTTTTTTTTAATTTACCAAAATTAGGATTTCAAAAGTATTTTTTCTAAAATGTATTTTATTATTATTCAAACACTTACAAATTATATATTGATTTACTTAGACTTATATTATCTGCAACTCGCAAGTGATTGATAATCATTGATTATTAGTCCAAATGTTCCACGGAAAATGTTTCATAAAAAATCCCCAACTCTTTTGGTAATCAAAGAATTAGGGACTTTTTCAGTATTTTTTACTAATTAGACTTTCGTAAAATTGCTAATTCTTTGGCATCCTCTTTTTGATAAATGGCTGCTCCTTTATGGACATTACTACTGAATCTACATTTAGCACTGCTTTATCTAGATTTTTCAAAGCAGTATTAAGGTTGTCATGCAACTCTGTATCATTTAGCAAGAGCCCCAGAGTACCGTCTTCCGATTGAAGCAAATCATTCAGTACCTTAATGGTCTCATTCAAGTTCTCAACCGTATTTTGCACATTCGCATCTTTCACATTACTTACTATTCCTTGCAAATCGGCTATCGTCGTATCTATCTTGGCGATTATACTTGGCAATTGGCCATGAGTAAACTGACGAATATCCTTGCCACTCACTTTCAGGTCTGATGTGATTTGCTCTATATTACGCAATGTAGCATTTAGACTACCCATCTCCATTTCATTCGTCAGATTAGAGATCAATGTATTGGTCTCAGCCAACAGGCTATCCAAATTTGCCAATACGCCTGCTTGCAGACTCTCCACAAGTCCTGGCACAACGGTTGTGGATAATGTGTCACCACCCTTATGTGCAACACCTGTATGCTCTGACAAAAGCAACTCGATCGCAGCACCTCCCAGCAATCCATCTGCAACCAAAGCCATCTGAGTTCCCTCGGGCAATAGGATATCATCGTTAATGTGTACACCTATTGTAAACGCGGGCGTGCGCGTGAAATCATATGTTATTGATGACACCAAGCCTACCTGATGCCCTAATATATATACGGGTGCTTGTTCGGTCAAACCATTGCTGCGCTCAAATTGACCATAATAACAATCCGTTGGAGAGAATATATTCACTCCTTTCAGAAAATTAAAACCAAAATACAGTATACCAGCACATACGACTGCCAATACTCCTACTTTTACTTCTCTTGCGTATTTCATTTCTTATAATATTTTTCAAATGCATTAAAAATGCTATTAACTATTCCCTTTTTACCACTTTCGCTCGCGAGCCACTTCTCTTCTTCTGCATTGCTCACAAACCCCATTTCTACTAGCACACTAGGACATGCCGACTGCAGCAATACCCAGAACGCTGCTTGCCGTACGCCTCGATTCGCACGATTTAAGGTGCCTACAAACTGATTTTGAACCAATTCCGCAAACACTAGACTATTGTCCATATACTGGTTTTGCATCAACTCAAATATGATATAACTCTCTATCGAATTCGGATCAAATCCCTGATACACAGTTTGATCCTTCTCCAGTTTCATTACCGCATTCTCGCGCATAGCCACATCCAAGTTATCTTCCATGCGGTCCGTACCAAGGATAAATGTCTCAGCACCTTGCGCCTTACGATTCTCGGCTGCATTGGTATGGATGCTGATAAATAAATCGGCATGATTCTTATTGGCTATGTCCGCACGCTGTTGCAACGGCAAAAACACATCTGTTTCACGTGTCAGCACCACGTTTACTTCAGGATACTTCCCACGAATCATAGTAGCCAATTGTTTAGCTACCTGCAAGTTTAAATCCTTCTCCTTCACCCCATGTACCGAACCTATTGCTCCAAAATCATCCCCACCATGTCCCGCATCAATTACCAAGGTAAAGGACATTAGCGAACCTGCAAATAGGAACATTATAAGACCACGAAGCACTTTATGTATTTCTATTTTCCACATATAACTTAATAACAAATTCTCTGCAAAGGTACTACAAAAAATGCAAACCCACAAGTTTAGCAATAATTATTTTTCTAAATTATACGCCTCTAAAGCTTTTTTCAGCACCAACATCGCCTTTCCCAAATCTTCTTTGTTCAAAATATACGCCATGCGTACCTGCTTTTTTCCCTGTTCTGGATTAGTATAAAAACCACTTCCAGGTGCCATCATCACCGTTTGACCCTCGTATTGGAAATCTGTCAAACACCATTGACAGAACTTATCCGTATCATCTACAGGCAGTTGCACCATTACATAGAATGCTCCCATAGGCGTGGGAGCAAATACGCCCGGTATTTGATTCAATTGATCAATCAGGAAATTTCGTCGTGACAAATACTCGTCATACACTTCCTCCATATACTCTTGCGGAGTAGACAACGATGCCTCCGCTATCACCTGACCTATCAAAGGTGGCGAAAGACGCGCTTGGCAAAACTTCATCACAGCGTTATGTACCTCTTTGTTTTTTGTAATCAGAGCGCCTATTCGGATACCACACTCCGAATAGCGCTTGCTCACAGAATCAATCAACACCACATTCTGCTCTATGTCCTCTAGATGGAAAGCAGAGATATAGGGTCGTTTGGTATAGATAAACTCTCGGTAAACCTCATCTGAGAATAGGTAGAGATTGTATTTCTTTACCAAATCGCGTATCTGCATCATCTCCTTCTTCGAGTATAGATAGCCTGTTGGATTATTAGGATTACAGATAAGTATAGCTCGCGTCTTTTCTGTAATTTGTTTCTCAAACTCCTCTATCGATGGCAGACGAAAACCATCCTCAATATCTGTCTTTACTGACTTCACAATAGCACCACAGGATATCGCAAAAGCCATGTAGTTCGCATAACTAGGATCGGTCACTATGATTTCATCTCCTGGATTCAAACACGCCATATAGGCAAACATGATTGCCTCCGATCCACCCGTAGTTATAATTATCTCGTCTGGTGAAAGATCTATGCCATATTCAGCATAATATCCCACCATTTTTGTGCGAAGTGACTTTATTCCCTGCGAAGGGCTGTATTCGAGCACATCTTGGCTGAATTTTTGCAGCGCATCCATGGCGCACGAAGGAGTTTTTATATCAGGCTGACCGATATTCAAGTGATAGATATGCACACCATTGCGCTTGGCCGCATCTGCATGCTTTGCCAACTTTCGAATAGGCGATTCTGGCATATTCTGAGCTCGAACGGAAATTTTCATAAGGCTGTTTATATATTTTTGACTGCAAAGATACAACATTTTTTTGATATATACAACTATCACAACAAAAAATCGCCATCAGCACATGCCAACAGCGATTTTCTACACCTAATAGCTTTATTGCCTTATATTATCCTCCGCAACGGCTATAGCCACACTCGCGGCAGTGCATACAGCCCTCTTCGAAGATCAATGCGTTGCCGCAGTTAGGACATACTTGGCCTTGCACCACGGTACCATCTTGAATATACTTCTTGAGCGCACGCTCCACACCCACCTTCCATGAGTTGATGGACTCTGAATCCATTTGCAATGTGCTAATCATCTTGATTACCTGGTCAATAGGCATGCCATAACGCAACACACCAGAGATCAATTTTGCGTAGTTCCAGAACTCCTTGTCAAACTTGTAGCTCAAGCCCTCCATCGTGGTCTTAAAGCCGCGCGAGTTGACAAATTGGAAGTCATAACGCTTCGTTCCATCCTCTTGAACCACACGGATAATCTTACCCTTGGTTACTGACTTAGGTAGCAAAATACCCTCTTCGTCATCTGCCAAACCTGTAAAGATCTCATATGGAATACCATCTTTTAGACCTACGAAAGCAATCCATTTGTCTTTATTATTTTGGAAGCGAACCACATCGCACTCCAATTCTGCAGGACGGATGCGTACTTTATTATCAAAACAAACGCAGTTCTTCTCGTCTTTCTTGCTCTCCTCTTTCTTTTTCTTATCCTTCATACCTTCCAACACGCCTGTACGCGAGCCATCACGATATACCGTGCAACCCTTACAGCCTGAGCGCCAAGCCTCCTCATAGAGTTGACCTACGAGCTCCTCGCTCACATCATTTGGCAGGTTGATTGTCACAGAGATACTATGATCCACCCACTTTTGAATAGCACCTTGCATATGTACTTTCTCCAGCCAATCTACATCATTTGCAGTAGCCTTGTAGTATGGAGATTTCTCAACGAGCTCATCGATCTCTGCTGTTGTATAGCGGTGTGCTGGATCGTAGGTATAGCCATTGGCATTCATCCAAGTGATAAACTTGTGGTGGAATACTACATACTCCTCAAAGCTATCTCCTACCTCATCCACGAGATCTACATGCACATTCTTGTCGTTTGGATTCACCTTACGACGACGACGGTATACTGGTTGGAACACAGGCTCAATACCGCTAGTGGTTTGGGTCATAATACTAGTTGTACCTGTAGGAGCGATGGTCAAGCAGGCGATATTACGACGACCATGTTTCACCATCAGTTCATACAACTCAGCATCAGCCTCTTTCAGGCGTTGGATATATGGGTTATTCTCCTCGCGCTTAGCATCATATACATGGAATGCACCACGCTCTTGCGCCATCTGCACACTACTGCGATATGCAGCCAAAGCCAAGGTTTTATGTACCTCTACGGAGAAGGCGGTTGCCTCTGGAGTACCATAACGCAAGCCCAAAGCTGCCAACATATCACCCTCTGCGGTCGTACCTACACCCGTACGACGACCCTTGGTGGTCTTATCCATGATCTTCTCCCATAGCTCGCGCTCAGTACGCTTGATGGACTCGCACTCTGGGTCGGACTCTACCTTTGCCAAGATCTTCTCAATCTTCTCTACCTCCAGGTCAATAATATCGTCCATCATGCGTTGAGCCACAGCCACATGCTTCTTGAAGAGCTCAAAATCAAACGCTGCTTCCGCGGTAAATGGATTCTTCACATAGCTATAGAGGTTGATGGCCAACAGACGGCAACTATCATACGGACACAATGGAATCTCACCACATGGGTTCGTGCTTACGGTCTTGTAACCAAGGTCCGCGTAGCAATCTGGCACAGACTCGCGAGTAATAGTATCCCAAAACAATACACCTGGCTCGGCCGACTTCCAAGCATTGTGGATCACTTTCTTCCACAAGGCAGCCGCATCTACCTCCTTCGTGTATGTAGGCGCGTCTGAATCAATAGGATATTGCTGCATATACATCTTGCCTTCAATAGCCGCTTGCATAAAGTCGTCGTGCATCTTCACCGACACATTCGCTCCCGTCACCTTACCTTGCTCCATCTTAGCATCGATAAATGCCTCACTATCAGGGTGCTTCACGCTTACACTCAACATCAACGCACCACGACGGCCATCTTGAGCCACCTCGCGAGTAGAGTTGCTATAGCGCTCCATGAATGGCACCAAACCTGTAGATGTCAATGCACTATTCTTCACGGGACTACCATGAGGACGGATGTGGCTCAGGTCATGACCTACACCACCACGACGCTTCATCAGTTGCACTTGCTCCTCGTCGATCTGAATAATCGCACCATAGCTATCCGCACTACCATCCTGACCGATCACAAAGCAGTTACTCAGACTAGCTACTTGGTAGTCATTACCAATACCTGTCATAGGGCTACCTGCTGGTACGATGTACTTAAAGTCCTTGAGTAGTTCAAACAACTCTGCCTCCGACATTGGATTAGCATATTTTTGCTCAATGCGTGCTATCTCTGCCGCCAAACGATGATGCATATCGTCTGGGGTCTGCTCATAAAGGTTTCCATACGAATCCTTGAGCGCATATTTCGTACTCCATACACGCGCTGCCAATTCGTCACCTTTGAAATATTCCACAGAAGCCAATTCCGCTTCTTTTTGGGTATAAGTCTTTTTCTCCATGATATATAATGAGTTACAATTTTTCTTGTCTAGATTCGTCTAAAAATAAACGCGAAATCGACTGCAAAGGTAATATATATTTATGATATCTGCAAATATTTTGACAAAAAAAGTTATCAACAAGTATGCAAAGTTGTCCAAAACAAAATCGCAAGTAACTAATTACTAGCCACTTGCGATTTTTAAAAAGTTGAAAAGTTTTCCAAAACAAAAAAGTTATCAACAACTCAGGTTCTCGATTTGTGTTATTCGGGCATTGCAGCACGTTACGCCATTCTTGTCTACTTGCTGATACTGTACACTATTGGCACGCTCCGCATAACGGGTCAACATTTCATCTCCTAAATACAGCTCTTTGACATAGTTGATATCTAGTCTAAATGGCTTCGTATTTTCTTGCATACGACGAGCATTCAGCATCCATTCTAGATACTTCGTAGAATTGCAATGGCAGTTATAGTCCATATCTGCATATTGAATAGTATGCGCCTTCTCTTGTACACGAATCACCTCTGGGTCTTGCTCTAGATCAGAGAGCACTAGCGGCAACATTCTTTGCCCGCGACTCATTTTCAATACCTCGCCATCGACTGCTTCCTTAAACACGGGCTGATCAAACATATTGACAATCTCTCGTCTATCACGCTCCAAAACCGCCCAAACCGTCTTACAGCAACCGATCAACCTCTCTTCGTTCTCTTCCTTTTTATATATACGGAAGTTACGAACCGATAGCATATGAGCATTCTGCTCAATCCAGGTCTCAAATATCAGTTCCTCGCCATGGGTGGGCAAATACAGCATTTCTAGATTGAGATGCGTGATAATCCAGGTACAGTTATGTTGCAATAGATAGGGAATACCTATTCCTATCTCATCGGCCACTTTTCCCGCTACTATCAATAGCCTGTTCTCCATCGTATGCAAGCGCAAACGACGCGTGTCATCTATATCTTGGTATTGTACGGTATAGCTATATCTATATTTCATTACTACTAATCTTTTATTGGGAATGAGCCCGTCGGACGCAATATCGTATATTGTGTCATCGACTGATTAGAGCGGAACCCTACTCCTTTTATTATCGAACTCTCACGCGTAATCACGATGCTCGAATCCGAATATACTGATTCGGATTTCTGATCCCAATATAGCATCGGAGTCTCAAACTGTTCTCCCTCTAGATTGATCGCTTTCACATTACCCCTCAGCAACCATCGTTGAGCAGGTTCGTCATAATAGGCATAATCAGCCTTTATGGTTGCATCTGGTTTTAGATCTATATCAAATCGCTCTAGATAGATGCCATCTGGAAATTCCCAATGAGGGGTATCAGCCTTATCATACACTCGCCATGTAGCGGCTATGATTTTATAGCGCACGATACCTGAATCAGATATCAAGGTGTTCACATCCGTCGCCTGCAGTACCGCCACGTTTTTACGATCTAGAATGGCACCGGTTTTCATTCGAACTTCACGACGCTTACACCCTAACATAATACCACAAACTAATACCAAGAGAACCACTTGCGCGATTCTCTTGATTAGTTGCCTCTGTATTTGAGTGTTATGTATCACCTAATTATTCTGGCTTTGAGCGGCAAACAGTTGTTCTGTTTACCCAACCACCTACGCGGTAAGGTGCACCCTCATTCAAATCACGATGGAAGAATACATCCTCTTTGCTTGGGAAATATTGACGATAGGTAGCAATCAATTTGTTGGCATCGCTAGCGCAAGATGCATCCACTTGCTTTGCTTTTGCAAACATATCACATGCAACCCAGAATACAGAACGAGACAAGATAGGATCGTCAGATACCTTAGCACTTGCATAGCAGATACCCATCAGCAAGTAGCAACGGCCATCTTCTGCGTTCAACTCCAATGCTTGTTGTGCATGAGCCACACCTTGTTGATAGTTCTTAAGCGATACATACACATTGGCCAAACGATACAAATAGTCTGCCTTGTCCTCATCCTCGGTTACGAGAGACAGTGCTTGCTTGTAATATTCTACTGCACCATTCAAATCATCTTTCTTGATGCACATTTGTGCACAACCAGCTGCTGACTCAGCGGTAGGTTGCAATTTGTGTGCATGCTCTGCGGCTGCAAAGTATACCTCGCTCTCGGTACAACCCAAACGACGATACAACTTCATGATCGAGCCCAATTTCTCCAAATCATTTGCACTCTCTGCTACCACACTAGCATACATCTGATCCATTTGACCGCAGTCAGCAGCACCTGATGCTGCATACAAGCGATCTACATAGGCCTTTTGGCTAGCTGCATGCTCAGCGTTCTTGCCACCTGCTACTGCTATCTGATCCAACGTTCCAGATGCCAATTGATAATCTGCCAAGAATTGATCACCATATTGATCGGTATTCGACTTGTAGATATTGTAACTTACTTCCACAAACTTACGCAATACGGTAATTTGTGCTTTCACACCCAATGCGGTTACAGACTCCTTCAACCATCCATAGGCTGGCATTGCCAATTCATCCTCTGTATAGTATTTCAGATAATCCATTGCCTTCAGACCCAATACATAGGCATCTGGATACTTAGCATCATCAAAATATTGGATACGATCATCGTGCAATTTCAAGATTGAATCACGCAATGCCTTGCGTACATTCTCATCGGTCGCTTGTTCATAACGATATTCCAAGATCTCAGCACCATCGGTATAGATAGCCTTGTTCATGTCAGGACGAGCTTGATATACTGGCAACCAAGTACCATATGCTTCTTCATATTGCTTGTTCTTGGTTGACTCGTGGAATAGTGAGAGGTTCACCATGCACTCCTCGTCTGACAATGTTTCTACTACTGGCGCTACTACCTCTGGTTCAGCACCTTTCTTTTTCTTCTTTTGTGCAAATCCTACCATTGGGATTACAAAGCACAAAGCAATCAATAATACTTTTTTCATGTTTTAATTATTTATTTTAGAATCATTTTATTTCTCTTTTCACCCCACCTCTCGCCTCTAACCTTTCACCTCCTCGCTTCTCGCCTCTAAACTGTAGCCCGCAGGGCGTCCTGTAGGCGAAGCCGTCCTATAGCGAAGCGTCCTACATCCTACAACTTCCTCTTGAAGAACCAATGCTCAGATATGGATGCATTCACCACCAATCGCAAGTAATTCTCACTCAGCACGTTACGAGTTCCGCGCTTGCCATATTCCAAGGTCGTATTGATGACTGTACCTGCTGTACGCAATGGAAATCCTACACCCATACTCACACCCCACTCTGCCTCATTATAGCGATTCGTATACGCCGTGGTATAATTCACACCCAATCGCCAATAGATCTGATCCACATACTTCCTACTTGTTGGATCATTCCTATATTCTGCTCCTAATGCCATTCGATGACGCTTCTTCAACGATTGTGTCTGACCAAAATAATTCGCATTAGCCCAATCATGACACATATAATCGGCACCTATCAACCAGCGATTAGCATACGAATAACTCAATCCCACACCATACATCATCGGCATATCAAAACCCGTACTGATATTGCTGATCGTGTCAGCTGTTGTCATTTCTATCTGTTCGTAGTTCATACGAGAAAATGGCTGCTTATTCTCATACACAGCACCCATATTGACCGTATGCTTACCAAATGTATGGAATACCTGCATTCCATAGCGCAATCGCAAACTATTCGCGCTTAATCTCTCTACTATCTGCACCGAATCCATCGTTGCATCTGTAAAACTCAATCCCCTAGATTGCTCTATATTACCAAACATATAGTACACATTCACACCCAATGCTACCCAATCACAGATATTCGCACTCAACCCCCCATACACCTGAGTAAATCCTCCTGTGCCTCGATATTTTTGCGAATAGTAGTAATCCTGATTAATAGAGTCCGTTAGCGCAAAATTATACCCCACAGCCGAATATGGAGTAACACCCAACGACATCGCTATATGCTGACGCCATATCGGAAATTGCATGGTTATGTATTCCAAGTTTCCATTCACCTTATTGCTCTGACCATAAGAATCTCCATAGTTCGTATACAGCAGCGAACCTGCTATATCAAACATAAATGTCATCGAGTCACACGATGTATAGGATGCTGGCTGAGCTGAGTTAATCACTTTGTTAGAGCGCATACCTATACCTACTCCACCCATGCCACGATACGCACCTGGCAGGTTGTTGTTCAACTCTCCATACCCAAATCTTGAAGTAGGTGACGAGGTCGCATTCTGCGCCCACGCTCCCATTACGATCAATGATACTGCTACTAATGTTACAATTTTTTTCACTATATTTTTGTTCGTTTATTAGTTTATTACCTTGCCTTATCGCCTCATCGCCTTATCGCCTTATCGCCTCATCGCCTTTCGCCTTATCGCCTCATCGCCTTTCGCCCATAGCCAATAGCCCATATCCAGTAGGCACTTCGTGCCGTCCTCTAAACTGTAGCCCTTCAGGGCGTCCTGTAGGCACTTCGTGCCGTCCTCTAAACAGCCTCTATAACCCACTCAGGATACAATTCAGCCCTATCAACACCAAATGTGGTTCACCTACCACCTCTTTCTGCTTCATCGCATTTAATATATAAGGTGCATGTCCACCTGTCACATAGGTCTTAAACGCTATCTTCTGATCCTTCAGTTGGCGCATATACCCTTTCACCTCAAACACCAACCCTCTCACCACACCAGCTGCCATGGCCTCTTTCGTGTTCTTGCCAAATAGTGGCGTCAGCGCATCCGGCTCCACCTCCACCTTCGGCAGTCGCTTGGTCATCTGATTGAGTGCCGTCAAGCGCATCTTGATACCCGGAGCAATATTACCCCCCAAATACCCCTGCTCTGCCGATACAAAGTCATAGGTCACAGCCGAACCGGCATCTACTATCAATAGGTTCTGCCCGGGGCACAAATGTGCCGCTCCTACGGCAGCAGCTATGCGATCATGACCCAAGGTCTCTGGCGTCTGATAGCAGTTCTTGATGGGCAATGGTGTCAAGTGATCAAACAGCACGAACTTCTTCGACAATCTGTTCAGCGCATTGATCACAGCAGGCTCCATATTCGCTACCGACGACACGATGCTCTGCCTGATAGGATATAGCGAGAACAATCGCTCTACATCCACGCTCGTAAACGAACGGTACAGCAGATTCTTCACAATCACGCCGTCCTTAAACAGCGCCACCTTCGTCCTCGAATTTCCCTGATCAATACACAAATTCATACCTCTCGCCTTATCGCCTTTAACCTCTAAACTGTAGCCCTTTAGGGCGTCCTGTAGGCGCCCTGCGCCGTCCTCTAAACTGTAGCTTGCCTAGCAAGCGTCCTCTAAACTCAAGCGCTAGCGCTTACGCTTCGTACAAGAAGCGCTTTATACTCTTCTTAGGTGTCTTCTCAAACTCATGCGCATACAGCTTGATGATATTGATCTGCTCGTATGCGGCCAACTCAGCATTCACTAGTTTGCGATTCTCGTCCATAATGGCCTCCAGTTGCCCCTGAGTCAATTTATCCGCATCTACTGCCTCAAAGTCTGGGCAAACCAATGCTACCAATCGTGTATCCTCCTTCTGTAATACTAGCGACTCCAATACATATGGCATATTGTTGATCTTCGCCTCGATCTCCTCTGGGTAGATATTCTGTCCACTAGGACCCAGCAACATAGTCTTGCAACGACCCTTGATATAGATAAAGCCATCCTCGTCCATCGTTCCCAAGTCGCCTGTACGCAACCATCCATCCTCTGTAGACGACTGAGCTGTAGCCTCTTCGTTCTTGTA
>JAZSGL010000104.1:0-107300 GCA_045532735.1 Paludibacteraceae bacterium
ATTAGGTGCAAGAGCAGGTATTGGCGGTGTGCACCCGCATAAGTTCCGCAGGACAATGGCAACAATGGCTATAGATAAAGGTATGCCGATAGAGCAAGTACAACGATTGCTCGGTCATGTAAGGATAGATACGACTTTGCACTACGCCATGGTGAATCAAACGAATGTAAAATTGTCACACCGAAAGTATTTGGGTTAAACAACGAGGAAGAATAGCGGATCGGGAACAAAAACATCGAGGAAGAATAGTATTTTGATTGTAAAAATATCGGGGAGAGATAGATTTTTCTTTCTCTTTATTTGCATATACCATTGATTTTTGGTAATTTTGCAGCGTTTTTAGTACAAAGGATATGCGTTGTGTCGGAGCGACTACTATTTTACCTAATTATATGACTGGATTAATTTAACAAAATTATGCAACTGAAAGAATATAAGCTGGGAGATATAGCAGAGATTATAACAGGAGTTTCTTATACACCTGATGATATAACTACGAGTGGTATTCGTATTTTGCGTGGAGGAAATATTCAAGCAGAAACAGTATTGCTAAAGGATGATGATGTTTTTTTGCCTATGTCATATGCCAACAACAACCAATTGAAGAAATACGATACAATTATCGTATCTTCTACCGGAAGTGTTGATGCATTAGCCAAAGGTGCAACTATCTTTGAAGATTTACCCAATACACAAATAGGTGCATTTTTGCGTATAATTAGACCTAAAGAAGAAAAGTATGCGATGATTATATCAATGTGGTGTACAAGTCCCTTCTTTAGACAATATATGATAAAGAAAGCAAAAGGAACAAGTATCAATAACATTCGTACTGACTTTTTAACAGATTTCCCGATTCTTATTCCTGAAGATAACGACTTAGAACACACATCTAACCTATATCTCAATCTTGAAAGTAAATTATTACTCAATCGTCAGATAAATCAAA
This sequence comes from Paludibacteraceae bacterium, assembly GCA_045532735.1. Taxonomy (GTDB): domain Bacteria; phylum Bacteroidota; class Bacteroidia; order Bacteroidales; family Paludibacteraceae; genus Colicola. The sequence continues at coordinate 950 of JAZSGL010000104.1, forward strand.
ATTTAGAGGCGTTGGCTCGTCAGTTGTACGACTATTGGTTTGTGCAATTTGACTTTCCGAACGAAGAAGGCAAACCTTACAAATCCTCTGGCGGCAAAATGGTCTATAACCCAATACTCAAACGAGAAATACCAGAGGGATGGGAGGTAAGAGAGATAGGTGCAATATTAGACAAAGTCAAAAGTTCTACGAAACTGACTACTAACGAGTTTGCAGCAAATGGGAAGTATCCAATTATTGATCAAGCGACAGACACATATTATGCAGGATTTACTAATAGAGAAGATGCGGTTTTAGACCAATATCCTGCAGTTGTATTTGGAGATCACTCTTGCGCTATAAAATATGTGAATTTTCCTTTTGTAAGAGGAGCGGATGGTACTCAAGTGATGATATCGAAAGAACCAAGGGTTTCAACTGAATATTTATATTTTGCAGTAAAAGATGTTAAGATAGGGAAGGGGTACGCAAGGCACTATAGTTTTCTTAAGTCATCATTAATAATTGTTCCTTCGCAAGCAGTAGCACTTAAATTCAGAGAAAAAGCAGATAATCTACTCAATCAAATAACGCATCGAAGAGAAGAAATTCTCTCCCTCACTAAGCAGCGTGATGAGTTGTTGCCATTACTGATGAATGGGCAGGTAAATTTTGATTTATCTGCTTATTGAGCGCAATCTTTTTGTCCAAAGAAGAGAGGACAGAACCTATTTGTTTCTGAATAGGAAGAGGAGGTAGGTCTATTATATAATCACCTATTTGTGATAAACTAATATGATGTATTGAGGTACCTGTTTTTACCTTGTTAATGTATCGCATATAATGTTCGCTACATATAACATAGTATAAAAAATCCTGGTCTGCAATTTCTTTTTTAGCACGTATACATCCTACTCGTTGTGCAATTAACAATGGCAAGTCATTCGTAAAAACACGAGATTTGTTTTTTCCTACGTTACCGTCCATCTGCAACACAATATCACCATCTTGCAAAGAATAAATATCAGCTTTAGAAAATGCTTCATTCCATCGTTTATCTATTCTTTCATCCCATTTAAGAATGCCATCGCCTATATTTTCTCCACGAACAACGCGTATCCCATTTTGAGAGTATAAATTACCATCAAATGGAAAACCTGTAGTTATCTCCGCTATCTCCCCTAACTTATATTTCTTCATCTCAATCATTTCAACTTCAAACTTTGTAGTTGTTGCATAATCTCTTTTTCGAGTTTGTGGCTTTCAGCAAATTGCTCTGTGAGGGTTTGGGTATAGTCGGCAATGCGTTTTTCAAACTCCTCGGCAGTAATATCTACATACTCTATTTTGATATCGAAATATTGACCTGCAGAGAATGAATAGTTCTTCGCCACTACCTCCTCTGCGCTTACTGCTACGCAGAAGTCATCCACATTTTGGCACGCGTGGAAAGAGGAGATAATCTGGTTGATATCATCTTGCGATAAGATTGTTCGTTGTTTTTTATCGACCTTAACCTCTGTTCCTAAATTTGAAGCATCCATCAAAAGGATCTTCTTGTCCTTATTCTCCTTATCGATAAAGATGACCGACACGTTCGTACCCGTAGTAGCAAAGATATTGGATGGCATGCTGACTACACCACGCAGCCAACCGTTGTCCACAATGCGTTGGCGGATATTATAAGCTATTTTATTTCCTTTTCTTGAAGCAGTGATAAATCCAGTTGGGACAACAATAGCCGCTTTGCCTTTAACAGATAGCGAATGTAGTACATGTTGTAAAAAACAAAGATAAATAGACATGTTGTCTTTATCCTTTTTAGGTACCGTTGGCACACCCGCAAAGAAGCGAACAGTGTCGGTGGCAATCTTATCGCGTGTATCGGAGAAGTCAAGGTTGAATGGTGGGTTGCTGACAATATAGTCGAACTTCTTAAGCGAACCGCTTGCATCTTTATGTGCAGGCTCAAGCAAGGTATCGCCCTTGACGATATTCTGGATAGATTTGACTTGCTTATTGAGAATCAAGTTAAGGCGCAACATCTGAGAAGACTTTTGCGAGATATCTTGACTATATATTTGGCATTTCTCGCGACCGATCTGATGAGCGATAGCCATCAACAAAGTACCCGAACCTGCAGAAGGGTCGTAGCAAGTTACGCTATGCAAATTTGTATTCTGAGGCACCAACAAACGCGCCATAATAGAAGCTACTGCTTTAGGAGTATAGTACTCTGCATACTTGCCACCACCATCTTTGTTGTAGTCCTTAATGAGGTATTCAAAGATAGTAGAGAAGAAGTCATATCCCTGCTCATATACACTCTCAAAATCAAATGTAGCCAAGTGACTCACAAGTGCTTTAGCAAAGTTGTCGCGCAAATCCACCTCATTGATAAGCGTAGTGATACGCTCGAAGATAGTAATCTTGGTCTTACCCGAAGTGCTCATTGAGAAGATGCCTGCATTGAGGTCTGCTATATTAAGCAAAGTAGCATCAAGAATATCGGAGAAATTAGGTTTATCCGAAGCATTGATGAGGTGTGCCAATGTATGCTCGTGACGAAGGAGAGGTGTACTAGCAGGAAGACGATCAAAAAGGTCGTCCTCTTCATCCTGGGTAAAAGTATCATACTCTACATCCCATTTTTCCGCTTGACCAAGACGCTTGTTAAGTAGTTTGGCTTCATGACCAAACATATCGTTCATGTACTTATATAGGAAAATCTCGGTAATGATTTTGTATTCGTTACCATCGTTACCGAGGCCGTACTGTGCACAGGTAGCTTTGAGACGGTCAATGAGTTCTCTGGTTTGCGATTGGATAAAAAGTTCTTCCATAATTATGCGATGCGGAATTTATAGTTTTGGTATTGTTGTGTATATTCTTTGATAACAAGTTGAGTTATTGTTGTTCTATCATTTCGATTGCTACTTAGATTCATTGCATCTAGTTGGTTTGTAACTAGCTCCATTACTGATTTAGCAAAGTAAGGTTCATTATTGATGATTTCACTATCATTGAATAGCAATTTATCAACAAAACGACGGATATGGTTGAGTGCCTCAACGCGATCCATCTCAACTTTAGAGATGATATATGGTTGTGTCATTTCGCGAGTGTTGTTCTCCTCGTCAATACGTTTGTGTATGCGCACGAAGCGGTCGTCACCATAGAACTTGCTCTTGAGAAGATTATTGCGCAAGTTGATCTCGCGTAATTGCTTCATCACATTATCTAGATAGCCGATTTGCTCTTTGATCTCTACGAGCGATTTTGGTTGGAAGCCCTTCTCGCGATAGTACTTACGGAAGGTGGCTAATATGCCACGGAACTCTTTCTCCTCGTGGTCGATATTGCACTCAAACTCGGCAATGACTTGGTAGAGCTTCTCTTGCAATTGGTTATCCCACATGAATGTAAGCTCGCCTCGCTCCTTCTGCACAAACTGATAGTGCATCTCAGAGAGGATGAAATTGATGAGTCCGCCAACTTCCTCGTCGTGCTCGAGTTGTTCCTTCTTGTTGACACGAGCGATGTGGTCATTAACAACGGTCAAGAGGTTAGCAAAATTGCTATTATTCTCCTCTAGCTTGGAGAGCATCTTCTTGAGTTGGTCGTCGCCATAACTGCGTATTTGGTTTGTCAGAGCACGTGCATCCTCCAACGCATGACGGAGCACATAAAGATTCTCAGCTGGGATATTGCCTTGGTCGAGTTGCTTACGGAGGTCTTCGGCATTGTGGGTGTCGTAATTGAAAAGCACATGGCGGATATGAGCCAATTTGTCGAGAATTTCCTCTTTGTGCTCAAGAATGGCTTCGCCCATTGGTATGCGCTCCTCTGGATTTTCTGTTGCATCAGGGTCGCAGGCATTAAGTTCGCGAATGTATGCATCGTTGGCTTCTTCGAAATTATCTTTGATACCCGCAAAGTCAATCACATAGCCATATTTATACTCCTTGTACGGACGATTAACGCGAGTGAGTGCTTGCAGCAAGTCGTGTCCCTTCATCTTACGAGTTAGATACAATCGCTTGAGACGATGTGCATCAAAGCCAGTGAGAAGCATCTGGTTAACAATGAGCAGATCGATGTCGTTTTCATGCTTGAAATTCTCAGTAATAGCCTTGCGCTCCTCCGCTTCACCCTCGTCGTGAAGGATGAGTTTAGCAACAAGTGGTTTGCCATCAACTTGCTTTTGGAAGAGATCGAAATACTCTTTGAACTTGCGTGCTTGTGGGTTGTTCTCCAGTACAATCATACCAGCTACAGATTCGTCGTCGTTCTCCTTGCGGAAACGGCGTAAATCTTTGTTCACATATCTAATCAGCGTATGCAAGTAGTTGCTTGATTTGGATATAAGGTCTTTGGTAAAATCCTTATTGCTCAGAACAGGGTCTTCACCTAGTTCAGCCTCGATAATCTTCAGAAGTTCGTCTTTGTAACTCATCTCTATTTCCTCGCGCATCAGGCGAAGCGTAAAACCGTCGGCGATAGACTTATCGTAGTAGTATTTGTCGTAGTAGTTACCAAAGACTTTCCATGTCTCGCGTTCCTCTTTAAGAAGCGGCGTACCCGTAAGAGCAATACGCACGGCATTGGTGTCGGCATTCATTAAGTTTGCCAAGAACGAACCTTGAGGATTGTATCCACGATGTGCTTCATCTACAAAGAAGATGCGTTGGATATTAGTGCCATATGGTACTTCGAGTTTGTCGTGCTGCTCCTCGAACTTCTGAATATTGACAACCGTAATTTCTGGTTTACCATCGGCTCCGCGCATAGTGCGATTGCTGCGGAAATCATCCATCAGTTCCTTGCGACTCTGAGCAGAGAACACCACCAATCCGCGACTAGCAAACTCGCTCATAGCTTGCTCCATCAGGCTGATTCGGTCCACGATAAAGTAGAAACGTGCTACCGTATCACGCTTAGCAAAGAAATCGGTAAGTACCTTGACAGCGAAATACGACAATGCAGTTTTGCCACTACCTTGTGTATGCCAAATAGTACCAGAGTTGATACCATTGCCAAGATTACGGCATATAGCTTTAGCTGCAAAAAGCTGAGGATAACGCATCACATGCTTCTCGAGAGTAGTAATAGTTTCGCCTTTGGCGTTCTTAGATGTACGCTCTACATAAGCAAAACCATACTTTAAGAAGAACAGCAAACGCTCTTTAGCAAGGATAGATGAAAGCACGCGGTTAGTAGGCGTAAGAGGCGATTTGTTGCTTTGGTATTCTGGCAAACTAATCAATACTGATTTACCCACTTGGTGCAAGATCTCTCGTTCGCGTTGCTCGGAAATATCTGCCAATGGAAGTGCCTCGTAATAGGACTGCGATGGTTCGCGGAAGGTATTGAAGAACATCTTACCTTTGCTCATGCTAGCGTAGAAAGCACCTTGGATAGGTACTCGGCTATCGGTATCGTACTCCTCATTATTGGAGAAGACCATGAGTTGGGCTATATTCAGAAAACGGCGGAAATCGCGTTGACGCATACGGTTATGCATACGCTCACGCTCAGCCAACATACCTTCGCGGTTCTGAGGTTTCTTAACCTCGATATGAATAAGAGGAAGACCGTTGACAAAACAAGTGATGTCAGGGCGGAAGTGATTTTGCGTGTTCTGGTTGGTGCACTCCATCTCAATAGTGCAATGCCAGGTATTGTTGTCAGGGTTGTCAAAGTCCACCAGACGAATGCCGCTAACAGCAGTCAGCTTACGATAGAACTCGCGACCAAGGTCATCGTTGTCGGCATCACGAACGAGTTCTTGGAGCTTGGCATCAATCTCAATATCAGTCATAGCAGGATTGAGACGTGCCATAGCCTCTTTGAAAACTGGGGTGAGGATATTGGAATCCAAATTATACTCGCCCAAATCGGTATTGCGCACAAAGGTATATCCTAAACGCTCGAGATGGAGAAGCGCAGGTATTTGTACGCGTGTTAGTTCACTGAAATTAGCTGGCATAGCGGTAATTTTCTTTTCAATCGGCAAAATTACAACTTTTTTTGCAATAACGCAAATGTTAATATTAAAGACTCCGGAAATTCCCGATAGTTGCTATATATTGAACTATTCGGAAAAGCCTAGAGATTGTTGAGAAGTAGCTTCTTTTAGTTTCTTCATCTCACGGTCGAAGTCGCTCTCCAGCATCTGCATCTCGCGTTGGCGGTAAAGCTCAAACTCGTGCTCCGCTTTCTCTATCGCTTGTTGATGACTAACAGCACCCTTACCTTCAAGTACTTTGCGTCTGTGCGCGATAATCTGACCATCTAATGCCTCAATCCAATCTTGCATCTTCATTGGATTCATCTCTAACGCTTGGAACTCAGCGAAATCCAAGAAACCAGATACCAATAAGTTCAAACGTTGCAATTCTAATTCCGAAAGGTAATTCTTGGCTATCTTTACATCATCTTTGGTCACATAATTGCCCTTGAAATTAGTCATTCCAACAAAAGGTTTCTCGTTATCAACTCGCTCATAAATAACCTCAGCAGCCGTATGCTCGTGCACAGCATAATGCAGTTTGTTCTGCACCGTAGCAAAGAACTGTTTGGTCATCTCACTACGAGGGTCATAATCAACCGAAGTGGCATAGATGTCCGTTATCTGCTGATAAAAATTGCGCTCGCTACTGCGGATATCACGAATACGTTGGAGCAACTCGCGGAAATAGCGATTACCACCTTGCTTCAAGCGCTCATCATCCATAGCAAAGCCTTTTTGTATATACTCATGCAAGCGTTGAGTAGCCCATCGACGGAAACGAGTAGCCACTTGCGATTGCACGCGATAACCCAAGGCAATAATCATATCAAGATTGTAGTGAGCAATGTTTCGTTGCACTTGACGAGTACCCTCTTGGCGAACTGTCAAGAAATCCTTTACAGTTCGATTTGCGTCCAATTCTCCATCGTTGATAATGTTATCTATATGCTGACTAATATTTTGCTTTGTGGTGCAGTATATCTCTGCCAATTGGTTCTGTGTCAACCACAAATCCTCATCTGAAAAGCGCACAGAGACACGGGTAATCTCGTTATCGTCTTGATAGAGTATTATTTTGTTTTCTTCGTTCATACTTTATAAGTACTATTTTTTTTCGACTGCAAAGTTACAAAATTTTTCTGAAATATGCAAGAAAAATCGCATTAGATGCGATTTTTCTGGTGTAGGTTAGAATAAGTTCTCAGGTGATAGTAATAGGAACTGTTCCAACGATATACCAGCTCCACCTACGACAATGCTATGTTTAGGGTGGAACGAGTTTGCAAAACTGTGAATGCCTTGATTATCTGTCCGCTTACCACTTTTGACCTCAATAGCAACCACTTCTTCTAAACCGCGTTGAATAACAAAATCCACCTCATCATTACCTTCACGCCAATAAAATACTCGGTAATCATGTTCTTCTGCCCAATTCATTAGATGTGCACCTACGGCACTCTCTACCCAACGACCCCAACGTGCACTATCCAACTGCTCCGCCATAAAGCCATGACCTGCATAAGTGGATAACAAAGCATTGTTATATACTTGAAACTTAGGGATGGATGAGACTTGACGAATAGGAGCATGAGCAAACTTTTGCAAGCCACCCAGCAATTCCGCTTCGCCCAAAACTTTGAGGTAATTGGCTAAAGTAGTCGTATTGCCTGCATCTTGCAGTTGTCCAAGCAGTTTGTTATATGCCACAATCTCAGCACTATATGTAGAGCCAATACGGAAAAGTTGACTTAGCAATGCAGGCTTGTGAATGCGTTTGGTCATCAGTACATCCTTCTCTATAGCAGGATCCACAATTGACTGCAAGATATATCGTTTCCAACGGGCCTCGTTTTTAATCAACCCAGCACTACCAGGATAGCCTCCAAAATAAATATACTCTTCCAATGTAAATCCAAATGCCTCTTGCATTTCAGCAAAACTCCAGTGAGGCATACGAATCAACTCATAACGCCCTGCCAAACTTTCGGTTAGACCATCTTTGATGAGCAGACGACTACTGCCTAACAATATAACCTTCAAGTTGAGACCGTTCCATGTATCCGCATCCCATTCACGCTTTACATATTCGCTCCAATTCTTGAGTTTTTGTATCTCATCTATAATCAAGATGTGTTCCTCTTGCTTAAGAAGACGCATTTGTTGACGAACATCTGCCCATTGCTTGGATATCCATTGGGGATTATTCTCATCGATCGTATCCGCATTCAATGAAGTAACAGGTACAGTGCATCTTTCGACAAATTGTTTGACCAAAGTAGTCTTACCAACCTGTCGAGTTCCTGCCAATACTTGAATAAATTGGCGTGGCTCTTGCATGCGTTCTTGCAAGGTAATCAGCTGTTTACGGATAATCATAGTTTGATATATTTACTCAATATTTGTTTGAATTTTACTCAATTTTAATTTTGATTTTACTCAATTTTCGCTGCAAAGGTAATACTTTTTTTGCAGATATGCAAATAAAAATCGCATTTTAAGTGATTTTTTGTTTGGAGGCCGAGTTAATAGTACGACCCTTTTAGGAATGGAGTCAACAATTTTAGGAGTTTAATCAACCTTTTCAGGACAGTAGTCAACCTATTTAGGAAGCGAATCTTAAGAAAAGTGCTTTTAGGGAGGCAGGGAGTTGAGTCGGTCTTCTCTCGGTGTTCTCTCGGTTGTCGGTCGGTAAAATAGGGGAAGGTATAAGAGAAGTAAAAGAGATGGCAATCTTAACAAAAGTACTTTTTTTAGTTTCGCTGTTCTTTGGTTCTTCCTTGGTTCGTCTTTGGTTCTTCCTTGGTCTTTAACCCGAGATAATTTGGGTAGGTGCAAAGGAAGGGAATCTTAATAAAAAGCATTTTAGAAAAATAATGTAAATACATTTCTTGTATATGTCAGAAAAAATGTGTACCTTTGCACCATAAACGCATAACTTATCACTCATAGTTCGTACTGTTTATCCATGACCGCACAGGAAGCACTAAAGACATATTTTGGCTACGACGATTTTCGCCCATTACAGGAGGATATTGTCCAATCCGTCTTAGACGGTCGCGACACCCTAGCGCTGATGCCAACAGGTGGCGGTAAGAGCCTATGCTTTCAAGTGCCCACAATGGTCATGAACGGTCTATGCCTCGTCATCACACCCCTCATCGCCCTGATGAAGGACCAAGTAGAGAACCTGCGCCGTCGTGACGTACACGCAGCAGCCATCTACACAGGTATGAGCTACGAACAGCAGAAAACTGCATTAGACAACTGCATGTGGGGGCCCTATCACTTCCTATATGTCTCCCCCGAACGACTCGAATCCGAGGAGTTTCGCGAGCGACTAACTCGTCTGCCCATCTGCCTGATCGCCGTGGACGAAGCCCACTGCATCTCGCAATGGGGATATGACTTTCGACCTAGTTACCTCAAAATCGCAGAGATACGGGATATTATTGCCAATAGCCCATCGCCAATAGCCCAAAGGGCGTCCAATAGCCATATTCCAATTTTGGCACTCACGGCTACGGCGACACCAGATGTAGTGGACGACATCCAAGAGCGATTGGCCTTCCGTGAGAAGAATGTGCTACGCAAGAGTTTCCTACGCAGCAACCTCAGTTATGTGGTGCGTGAGACCAACAAGAAAGCCGATGAGATAGTACATATCCTCAGCTGCGTGCCGGGATCGGCCATCGTATATGTCCGCAATCGCCAACGCGCACAAGAACTGGCTGCCTACCTCCAAGACAAAGGCCTCTCGACCGACTTCTACCACGCAGGCCTCTCCTCCAAAGAGCGCGCTGCCAAACAAGAAGCCTGGAAAACTTGGACGCCTGCGCAAAGCGCAGAGCGTCGTGTAGAATCGTGTAGAATAGTTCAGAATAGTGTAGAATTGTCTTCCTCAGAAAATAACAATACTATACCACACTACACCACACTACACCACACTACACTCATAAGAGTAATCGTAGCAACCAACGCCTTTGGCATGGGTATCGACAAGCCCGATGTGCGGGTGGTGATTCATCATGATCTGCCCGATACAATAGAGGCATACTTCCAAGAAGCGGGACGCGCAGGACGCGATGAACAGAAAGCATTTGCTGTGCTCCTCTACGATCCATCGCAAGACAAAGCCAAAGCCCGCAAGCGCGTGGCAGACAACTACCCTGAACCCGATTTTGTGAGCAATGTCTATCACAAGACTTGCAACTACCTCGGTGTAGGAGCCGACAGCGGACAAGGAGCCACCTTCTTCCTCAATGTATATGACCTCTGCACCAAAATGCACCTGCCTGTCATACCTACTTACTCGGCACTGCATATGCTCAGCCAGATTGGCTATTTCTCCTTTGAGGAAGACCAGGAGATACAACCACGCGTACTTCTGCGTGTGCAGCGACGCGAGCTAGACAACTACAACCTGACCGAAGCGCAGATGGCTTTGCTAGAATCGCTGATGCGCGAATATACGGGCATTTTCACCGATCTCCAATATGTGCGCAATATCGACGAGAATACCCACAAACTGCTCGTTTCCTTGGCCGAAAAACGCGTCATCTCCTATGTGTCGCGCACCGTGGCCAATGTGCTGCGCTTTACCGTAAACCGCCAAGCAGAGATTCGCGTGCCCGAAACCTTCTACACCCAGCGCAAGAACCACTATGTGTCCAAACTCAAAGCGATGGTGGAATATGCTGATAATCAGCAGTATTGCCGTTCGCAATTATTGCTCTCCTACTTCGGCGAGCATGACGCAGAAGCCTGCGGCAGCTGCGATGTGTGCAGAACGAAGAATAAAGAGCGCAGTTAAAGCCACATAATATTTGCATAAATGCAAAAAAAGCAGTACCTTTGCAGCCAAATTTAACAAAACTGAACTATACAGAACTATACTAAACAATGCTTAGTAACGCAGAACAACAAGAAATTTTGCGTCGCCGCACATTTGCGATTATTTCGCACCCTGATGCGGGTAAAACGACGCTGACCGAAAAACTCCTGCTCTACGGAGGTGCTATCCATGTGGCAGGTGCCGTAAAATCCAACAAGATTCGCAAAACAGCTACATCCGACTGGATGGAGATCGAAAAACAGCGTGGTATCTCTGTGGCTACATCCGTGATGGGATTTGACTACAACAACTACCACATCAATATCCTTGACACCCCTGGTCACCAAGACTTTGCCGAAGACACCTTCCGCACGCTAACAGCCGTGGATTCAGTAGTCATCGTTATTGACTCTGCTAAGGGTGTGGAGACGCAAACCCGCCGCCTCATGCAAGTCTGCCGTATGCGCAAAACCCCTGTGATGGTGTTCGTCAACAAGATGGACCGCGAGGGTAAAGATCCATTTGACCTTATGGACGAGGTAGAGAGCGAACTCGGTATCCATGTACGCCCTCTTTCTTGGCCTATCAACAGCGGCGAGCGATTCAAAGGCGTATATAATATCTTCCAATCAACCCTCGACCTCTATACTCCTAACAAGACGCAAGTCACCGAGTCACTCCGCTTTGACGATGTGACCGACCCACAGATAGCGCAGCTCATCGGCGAGCAAGATGCGCTCAAGCTGCAAGAGGATCTAGAGATGATCGAAGGCGTATATAATCCATTCAGCCAAGAGGACTACCTAGCTGGTGATTTAGCACCTGTGTTCTTTGGTTCGGCATTGAATACCTTCGGTGTGAAGGAGCTCCTCGAGTGCTTCGTGCAGATTGCACCATCTCCACGCCCAGTAGAAGCTGTGGAGCGCAAGGTTGAACCGATGGAAGAGGGATTCACCGCATTCTGCTTTAAGATCCATGCCAACATGGACCCTAACCACCGCTCATGCATTGCGTTTTTCAAGATTTGTTCGGGTAAGTTCTTGCGCAATACCTATTATAAGCATGTTCGCGAGAACCGCCAAATGCGCTTCTCTGCCCCCACTTGCTTCATGGCGCAACGCAAAGAGACCGTCGACGAAGCGTTTGCAGGCGATATCGTAGGTTTGCCAGATACAGGCAACTTCAAGATTGGTGACACTCTGACAGCCGGCGAGAACCTCCACTTCAAGGGATTGCCATCCTTCTCTCCAGAGATGTTCAAGTATATCGAGAATGCCGACCCTATGAAGCAAAAGCAACTTGATAAGGGCGTCAGTCAACTCATGGATGAAGGTGTGGCACAGCTATTCGTAAGCCAATTCAATGGCCGCAAGATTGTCGGTACGGTAGGTCAACTCCAATTTGAGGTGATCCAACACCGCCTGGAGCACGAGTACCAAGCTAAATGCCGTTGGGAGCCTCTGCAGATGTACAAGGCTTGCTGGATAGAGAGCGACAACGAAGCTGAACTAGAGATGTTCAAGAAGCGCAAGGCACAATACATGGCCAAGGATAAAGAGGGTAGGGATGTGTTTATGGCAGACAGTGGCTATGTCTTGCAGATGGCACAAAACGACTACAAGAACATCAAATTCCACTTTACAAGTGAGTTTTAGTGCCTAATGTTTGGAGATTTCAAAAAAAAGCAGTAATTTTGTGGGCAGATATTGAATCTAAGATTATGACTATCAAAGAAAAAATACAAGACTTGCTCGGCCAAGTGGCTGATTTGCAAGCAACCAACGCAGAGCAACTAGAGGCCCTGCGTATCAAGTACCTCAGTAAGAAAGGATTAGTCACCGAACTCTTCAACGAGTTTCGCGAGGTGCCTAAAGAGGAGAAGCGTGAGATTGGTCAAGCGTTGAACGCCCTCCGTCAAGCCTACGAGTCACGTATCAACGAATTGCGTGAGGCCGTAGAGGCTAGTGGCGCAAAAGCAGCAGCTGAAGAACTCGACCTTACCCGTACCCCAGACCCTATCGCTTTGGGTACACGCCATCCCCTCTCTCTTGTGCGTGAGCAGATCATCAATATCTTTGAGCGTGTGGGCTTTACCGTGGCAGAAGGTCCTGAGGTGGAGGACGACAAGCATGTCTATTCCCTCCTCAACTTCGCACCTGAGCACCCTGCTCGCGATATGCAAGATACCTTCTTCATCGAGAAGGAACCAGGCGTGCAAAAGCCATCCGATATCCTTCTTCGTTCGCATACATCTAGCGTGCAAACACGTGTGATGCTCAGCCAGGAGCCTCCTATTCGTGTGCTTTGCCCTGGTCGCGTGTACCGCAACGAAGCAATCTCTGCCCGTGCACACTGCTTCTTCCACCAAGTAGAGGGATTGTACATCGATAAGAATGTCAGTTTTGCCGACCTCCGTGAGGTGCTTCTATATTTCGCGAAAGAGATGTTCGGCCCTGAGACCCAGATTCGTCTTCGTCCAAGCTATTTCCCATTCACCGAACCTTCTGCTGAGATGGATATCTCTTGCGACCTCTGCGGTGGCAAGGGGTGCTCTTTCTGTAAGGGCACAGGTTGGGTTGAGATCCTTGGCTGCGGCATGGTTGATCCTAATGTATTGGAGTCTTGTGGAATCGATTCGAAGGTATATACGGGCTATGCCTTTGGTTTGGGCGTAGAGCGTATCACCAACCTCAAATACCGCGTGAAGGACTTGCGCCTGTTCTCTGAGAACGATGTGCGCTTCCTCCAACAATTTGAAGGATGCTAATCCACGAAATCATACAAGCTATTTCTCCTCTGCAAGTCATTGGCAGCACCGATGACTTGCAGAGTTTAGATATTCGCCATCTTCTGACTGATAGTCGCCAACTAGCTAGCGAACCTGATGCAACCCTCTTCTTCGCTCTAAAGACGCAGAAGAACGATGGAGCACGCTATATCCCATCCCTGATGGAGAAAGGCGTCCACTGCTTCGTACTCAACGAAGAACAATACTACACCATTCTACACCAAACTACACCACAACACACGATACTTCTTCTCGTAGAAGATACCCTTGCTGCTCTGCAGCAACTAGCTGCCTACAAACGCTCACTATACCACGGACCAGTGATTGGTATTACAGGCTCTAATGGCAAGACAGTAGTCAAGGAGTGGCTTTATCAACTCCTCAAAGACGACTACCGCATCACCCGTTCGCCTAAATCATACAACTCGCAGATAGGTGTACCGCTTTCGGTATGGCAACTCAGTGAGCAGACCGAACTAGCTATCTTTGAGGCAGGTATATCAGAGATGGGTGAGATGGCGCGCTTGCAGACCATCATCCAGCCAACGATAGGTGTCATTACCTATATCGGACATGAGCACGGCGAGAATTTTCCTTCGTTGGAGGTGAAGCGTGCAGAGAAGATGCAATTGTTTGTTGATTGCGATACAATCATCGAAGATCCTACACACCAAAATATACGTACATGCGCAGGCGTGATGCGCGCGCTTGGCTACAGCGAAGAGGTAATCACCGAGCGTATCCTACACCAAACGCACGAGACAATACTAGAAGTCAATCTATCTGCATTGGTCGACAATGTACGCTATTTTCGTTCGCTGATGCCCTCTACTACTCAGCTAACTTGCATGGTCAAGGCTTTTGCTTATGGTGCTGGTAGTGTAGAACTGAGCAAAGCCTTACAGCAGTCCAACCTAGTCGATTACTTAGCTGTGGCTGTGGCGGATGAGGGAGTCGAACTCCGCAAGGCGGGTATCACCCTGCCTATCATCATCATGGACCCTGAGGTGGTGGCATTGGATTTGATTATAGAGAATAATCTGCAACCTAATATATATTCCTTCCAAGTATTGGACGATATCATCCGTGCGGCAGAAGCTAAAGGACTGGAGGCATTGCCTGTGCATATCAAGATTGATTCGGGTATGCATCGGTTAGGCTTCTATCGTGAGGATATGCCTGCGTTGCTCGAGCGCTTGCAAGCTCAGAAAGCTGTGCGCGTAGCCAGCATCTTCTCGCATCTAGCGGGTAGCGACGAAGCGCAATTCGACGCCTTCACCCACGAACAAGCAGCCTACTTTCAATCCTGTGCCTCTCGCCTCATCGCCTCATTGCCTTATCGCCCATTATTACACATCTGCAACACCGCAGGCATCGAGCGTTTCCCCGAATATCACTTCGACATGTGCCGCTTAGGCATTGGTATGTACGGTTTCTCGTTTCTATTACCCAATCACCCATCGCCCGTTGCCCATCGCCTTATCGCCTCATCGCCTCATCGCCTCCGAAATGTCTGTACACTCAAGACAACGATATTAAGCATTAAAACCGTACCTGCGGGCAGCACGATTGGATATGGCCGTCATACCACACTCGCAGAACCAAGACAAATAGCCGTCATTCCTATCGGATATGCTGATGGCTTTGATCGTAGATTCTCTAATTACGGGGGCGAGGTACTAGTTCGAGGTAAGCGTTGCCCTGTGGTGGGTAATGTGTGCATGGATCAAGCCATGATTGATATCACGGGCACGGATGCACAAGTTGGTGACTATGCTATTGTGTTTGGTGATCAATTACCCATACAAGAGTTAGCGGATAAACTAAATACGATTACTTATGAGGTGTTGACTTCGATCTCTCGTCGTGTACAACGAGTATATTTCTACGAATAGTAAATATACTTATTACTTATAACTTATCACTTATAACTCATCACTAAATGTATTACGTAGAAAAAAGAATAACCATTTCAGCAGCCCATAATCTACATTTGAGCTATGAGAGCAAATGCGAGGCGCTACATGGCCATAATTTTGTTGTGACCGTCTATTGCAAATCTGAAACGCTGAATGAAGATGGTATGGTGACCGACTTCACGCATATCAAGCGTATTGTCAAGGAGACTTTTGATCATAAGTATATAAACGAGGTTTTGAAGGTCAATCCATCATCTGAGAATATTGCCCGTTGGATTTGCGACCATGTAGAAAACTGCTACAAGGTTAGCGTTCAAGAGTCCGAAGGCAATATTGCCACCTACGAACGCTAAACACTAAACTCTAAACAGTAGGCACTCTGTGCCGTCCACTAAACAATAAAAATACGCTCCCACAATGTGGAAGCGTATTTTATTTAAACATTCACTGAGATTACTCAGCAGCCTCTTCAGCCTCTTTCTTAGCAGCTTTCTTGGTGGTCTTCTTAGCTGGTTTCTCAGCAGCAGCCATAGAAGCGTGCAAGTCCGCCAATGCGCCGAGGTCACCGAGAGTTGTTTTCTCCATCTTAGGCAACTCTGGTTGTGCCTCTTTCTTAGGAGCAGCCTTAGCTTCCTTTACAGGAGCCTCTTTGCGCTCTTCCCAAGTGCGGAGGTGAGAGAGGAGGATACGCTTAGCGTCGCGGTTGAACTCGATAACCTTGAAGTCCAAAGTGTCGCCAGCAGCTACAGGGCTCTTGTCCTCTTTTTGGAGGTGGCGAGCGGTGCAGAAGCCTTCAACGCCGCCCTCGAGAACGATAACAGCGCCCTTGTCTGTGATCTCAGCCACTTGTGCTTCTACTACGGTATCTACGCCGTATTTAGCTGACAACTCATCCCATGGATTCTCTTCCAATTGCTTGTGACCGAGTGAGAGACGACGATTCTCTTTGTCAATCTCAAGAACTGCAACCTCGATCTCAGCACCAATGTGTGTGAACTCGTTAGGATGTTTGATTTTCTTTGTCCAGCTCAAATCGCTGATGTGGATCAAACCGTCAACGCCCTCTTCGATCTCAACAAATACACCGAAGTTGGTGAAGTTGCGAACCTTAGCAGCGTGGCGTGTGCCAACAGCATACTTAACGTCAACATTCTCCCATGGATCAGCCTTGAGTTGCTTCAAGCCGAGAGACATCTTACGCTCGTCGCGGTCGAGTGTCAATACTACAGCCTCGATCTTGTCGCCTACCTTGAGGAAGTCGTTTGCAGAACGGAGGTGTTGGCTCCAGCTCATCTCGCTAACGTGGATAAGACCCTCTACGCCAGGTGCAACCTCTACGAATGCTCCGTAATCAGCCATTACTACAACAGTACCGCTGATCTTATCACCTACCTTGAGGTCAGCTTGCAATGCCTCCCATGGGTGTGGGGTGAGTTGCTTCAAACCGAGAGCGATACGCTTCTTCTCATCGTCGAAGTCAAGGATAACAACGTTGATCTTTTGTCCAGCGGTGAGCAATGTGTTAGGATCGCTAACACGGCCCCAGCTGAGGTCGGTGATGTGGATGAGTCCATCTACGCCACCCAAGTCCATGAATACGCCGTAAGGCAAAATAGCCTTAACGGTACCCTCAAGCACTTGACCTTTCTCCAAGTGAGAGATGATCTCTTTGCGTTGTTGCTCAAGCTCAGCCTCGATGAGTGCTTTGTGAGATACAACTACATTACGGAACTCAGGATTAACCTTAACAATCTTGAATTCCATAGTTTTACCTACGAATACATCGTAATCGTGGATAGGCTTAACGTCGATTTGGCTACCTGGCAAGAATGCCTCTGTACCCAATACATCAACGATCATACCGCCCTTAGTGCGGCACTTGATGTAACCCTTAACCACTTCATTGTTGTCCAGAGCTTCGTTAACGCGATCCCAGCTGCGAGCAGCACGAGCCTCTTTGTGAGAAAGTACCAATTGACCTTTCTTATCCTCTTGGCTCTCTACGTAAACCTCTACTTTGTCACCAACTTTCAAATCTGGGTTGTAACGGAACTCAGCAGCTGGTACGATACCATCTGACTTGTAACCTACGTTTACAACTACCTCACGTTTGTTGATTGACATAACGGTACCTTCTACTACCTCTTGATCTTTGATAGCGTTGAGGGTAGCGTCATACTTACTGAGTAATTCTTCGTTTTGTGTGCCTTTTGATTCGTTCTCAAATGCATCCCAGTCGAAGTTCTGGAGTGAAAGATTTTCTGCCATTTTAAGCAAATTTTTGGATAACCAAATTCCTCGGTATACTGTGTTAATCGAGAATCCGTTATCCGATTAAAAGTGAAACATAAAATTCTGCTTTTTTCTCGTGCGAGTACGCAGTACACGCAAAAAAGCGCACAAAGGTACTGCTTTTTTTTGAATTGTACAAATAATTTGTGCAAAAAATATATTTTACCTATTTATTGCTTGCATATGTGCATTTTTTTTACTACTTTTGCAGGCTGAATACAAATTAGGATAAATCTGTACAAATATGAAACATAAATGGACATATGCCAATATTGGTGGCAATACGCGTGTCGTTATTAAGAATGGCAAGGATATCGCGCACTTGGGTGAATTGGATGAGAAATTATGGACTGTATTAGCATGTCCTGTAACTGGCTTGGAGATTACAGATGAGAGCTTGGCTGTGATTGATTATAATCATGATCAGAAAATCCACATTCAAGACGTGGTGCATACGGCTGAGTGGCTATGCCAGGTGCTAGTGGATGCTGATGTGCTGATGGCGGGAAGCGATAGCTTGAGTGTAGAAATGATTAAGGATGAGGCCATCAAGCAGGTGGCCGCAACAATCGCTCGTGATGGCGTGGTTACACTTGCGGATGTGAAGACTGCAATTGCAGGAGTTCAGATCGAAGCAAAGACCGCACCAGAGGCGCCCTATGCGGCGGATGTGATAGCTGCATACAAGACATGTCAAGAAACTTATGCTCAATATTTTCAGACCTTTAAACTGCAATCTTTGGGTTTGGCTACCCTGCCTGCTGATGCGGCTGTGCCGGGTCTAACCGAGGAGCAATTCGCCGAGATGGGCAAGAAAATTGCCGACTACGAAGCAGGTAAGGCTGCTGTAGAAACAGCCAATGCGGCTGCTTTAGCAGCGGCACAAGCACAATATAAACCGCTAGAGAAATTGCTTTTGCTTAATCGTGATTTTTGTACATTACTCCGTAATTTTGTATCTTTTCAGGATTTTTATGCAAAGCGAGTGGTTGGGCGAATAGGCGTTGAAACGAAAGACGAAAGTCCTTGGGCTATCTTCCAAGCGGGTACGCTAGTGATTGACCAACGCGCTTGCAATCTTTGTTTGCGTGTGAATGATATGGCAAAGCATAATGCCCAAGCTCCCGATAGTGGGATGTTCCTCATATACTGTAATTGCAAATTACATGAAACGGGCGAAACAATGCAGATTGTAGCAGCCATGACCTTAGGTGATATTCGCAACTTGAAGGTTGGTAAGAATGCTCTCTTCTACGATCGTCAAGGTCGTGACTGGGAAGCTGAAGTAGTGAAAATCATCGACAATCCAATCTCTATTGGTCAGGCCTTCTGGAGCCCTTACCGCAAGTTGGGCGAATGGATAAGCGGATTGATTACGAAATCAGCAGCGGAAAAAGAGAAGAAATCATTTGCCGACATGACTGCCAAACTGCAAACACCACCTGCAGCAGGTCAAGCGGCTCAACCTGCACCATTTGATATGGCTAAATTTGCAGGTATTTTTGCGGCTATCGGTTTGGCAATAGGCTCGATAGGCACATTCTTGACCAGTTTACTGTCAGAAGTCAAAGAGATGCATGCGTGGGCGTTGCTAATCGTACCTGCAGTATTGATAGTGGTCAGCGGTCCATCCATGATTCTTGCATGGATGAAACTCCGTAAACGCAATCTTGCTCCGCTATTGAATGCCAATGGATGGGCGGTGAACGCTGACGCAATCGTGAGCGTGCTCTTTGGTAATACACTGACCGAGCAAGCGCAGTATCCGTTGGTGAAGTTACAAGATCCTCATGCCAAAATCAAAAAACTAACCAAAGGTGGTAAATGGACCATAGCCATTGCATCGATATTGCTTGGCATAGGAATTGCTGTGTTGGTAATGTGGTGGCTTGGTATTAGAGTCGTATGGTGCACGTGTTAGTACGAGAAACCTAGTTTAGAAGATGCCCTACTAGTTATAGTTAAGAGTAAAAGACGAGAGGTTATGAAAGAATTGCAACTACAAACATTGGTAAAGGTTTACTCGTATGACGAGTTGGAGCCTGAGTTGGTACGCTTGGTGGACTTGGCAAAAGCTAAGACACAAGATGCGTATTGCCCATATTCGCATTTCCATGTAGGCGCAGCAGCTCTGCTAGCAGATGGGCAAGTGGTAACAGGTGCGAACCAAGAGAATGCAGCGTACCCTAGCGGTTTGTGCGCAGAGCGTGTAACACTGTTTGCTGCGAATGCGAATCATCCAAACACACCTGTTTTGGCATTGGCTTTAGCATGTTACACCCATGGTCATTTTACGAAGGAGGTGGCTAGCCCTTGTGGCGCATGTCGACAAGTGATGCTAGAAACAGAAACTCGTTTCGCAACGCCGATGAAGGTAATCTTGTATTGCGAGGAAGGGTGCTATGTTTTTGACAAGGCAGCGGACTTGTTGCCGATGAGTTTTGCAGCAGAGAACTTGGAAGGGTAACATGTAGCGGGATAGCTGCTATTAACTGAAAATAAATTGAAAAAACTAGATAAATATTTATTAGTGCATTTCATGGGGTTGCTCATGGTGACCTTCTTGATTTGTGTATTCATATTGCTGATGCAGTTTGTATGGATGCATGTGAAGGATCTAGTTGGTAAGGGTGTGGAAATCAAAGTGCTGGCTGAATTCTTTGTGTATGCAATGACATCCGTTGTACCATTGGCATTGCCACTAGCAATATTATTGGCCTCGTTGATGACCTTTGGTAATCTAGGTGAGAAGTTTGAACTGACCGCGATGAAGGCGGCAGGTGTCAGCCTGTTTAGAATCATGCGTCCGTTGACGATAGCCATAGGATTCGTGTGTGTAGGTGCATTTTGCTTCTCGAATTATGTTTTGCCTGTTTCACAAGTGAAGTTGTGGGCGTTGATTTTCTCACTGAAGCAGAAGTCGCCAGAGTTAGAGATCCCGCAGGGTGAGTTTTACGACGGAATAGAAGGGTATAACATCTATGTAAAAAAGAAAAACGCCAATACGGGTATGTTGTACGATATGATGATCTACGATTACTCGGAGGGCTTTAGAAATGCGTCGGTGATGTTGGCAGACTCAGGTCAGATATATTTTTCTGATGATAATAAATATCTATTGCTTGTATTACATAGTGGTGAATCCTTTGAGAACTTGACTCGTGAGCAGCAGCGTGCAACTCATACGGAGAAGAATATTCCTTATAGGCGTGAGTCGTTTGCAACTAAGCAGCTATTGATAGATTTTGACATGGACTTCAATAGATATAGTGAGGATGTTTTGGCCGATCAGCACGTTTCGAAGGATGTGGTAAAACTAGTGGAGTCAATAGATTCAGTGACGGTGTTAGCACATGAGAGAAGTAAGGAACAGAGTGTGCAGATGGTGAATAATTATTATTTTGGTCGTGAACGTGTGTCAGGTAGGGATGTGGATGTGTTAGAAGGTGCAAAGGAATTGTATGCAGATTACGAGGTGGACACATTGTATGCTCGATTTTCAGACGATGAACGTTATAGAGCAGCCAGTGCTGCGCTTGATAAGGCCAAAGCCATGCGCGATAAGGTGGATTACAATGCATTAATGCTGAATGATTATCAACGATATATTAGAAAACATGAAATAGAGTTACATAGAAAGTTTACATTGGCATTTGCATGCCTAATATTCTTTTTTATAGGTGCACCATTAGGTGCAATCACGCGTAAGGGTGGTTTAGGTGCTCCAGTAGTGATTTCGGTAGTAATGTTCATTATCTACTATATCATTGACAATACGGGTTATAAGATGGCTCGTGAGGCGTTGTGGCCTTGTTGGTCAGGTATGTGGCTTAGTAGTATGGTGTTATTGCCGATAGGTATATTTTTGACTTATACGGCTGCGACGGACTCTCCGTTGTTTAATCCAGAAGCTTGGATAAAGATTTTTGAAAAGGGAAAGCAAAGGTTGAAGGTGCGAATAGCACGTCTAAAAAGGTAAATAAATGATTATGAATACAATAGAGCAAGCAATTGAGGACATCCGTGAGGGTAAATTTGTGATCGTCGTAGATGACGAAGATCGTGAGAATGAAGGCGATTTTATTATCGCTGCGGAGAAGATAACTCCTGAGAAGGTAAACTTTATGTTGCAGCATGGTCGTGGTGTGCTGTGTGTACCATTGCCAGAGACTAGGTGTGCACAGTTAGGATTGATGCACCAAGTAGCAATGAATACATCTATGTTAGGTACACCATTCACAGTGACAGTAGACAAGTTAGAGGGATGTACGACGGGTGTTAGTGCGGAGGACAGAGCAGCTACAATTAGTGCGTTGGCAGATCCTAGTTCTAAGCCAGAGACATTTGGTCGGCCAGGTCATATTAATCCGCTTTATGCACAAGAGCGTGGTGTGCTCCAACGTGCAGGACACACTGAGGCTGCTGTTGACTTAGCTCGACTAGCAGGATTGCAACCTGTGGCTGCACTCATCGAGATTATGAACGAAGATGGAACTATGGCACGTATGCCACAACTAGAGAAAGTGGCAGAGGAGTACGGTCTAAGTTTGATATCCATAAAGGACTTGATTGCATATCGTATGAGAGGAAATGAGGTGCAAGGCGATGAGGTAATGATGCAAGAGGTGAAATACAATCAAGGTTCGCTTGTGGAGAAAGGGGAGACGGTCACGTTGCCGACAGAGTATGGAGACTTTATGTTGACACCCTTTAAGGAGTTAACAACTGGGTTGGAGCATGTGGTCCTAGTAAAAGGTGAGTGGGAAACAGATGAATCGATATTGTGTCGAGTACATTCATCTTGTATGACGGGGGATATTTTCGGTTCAAAGCGATGTGAGTGTGGCGAACAGTTACATAAAGCTATGGCAATGGTGGAGAAAGAGGGAAAAGGCATCATCGTGTATATGAATCAAGAGGGTAGAGGTATCGGATTAATGAATAAGATAAGAGCGTATAAGTTGCAAGAAGAAGGAGATGACACGGTGGAGGCTAATGTGCATTTGGGATTCCAACCAGACGAACGTAACTATGGTGTAGGTGCTCAAATCTTAAGAATAATGGGTGCACACAAACTTCGCCTGATGACTAATAACCCTGTAAAAAGGATCGGGTTAGAGAGTTTTGGCATAGAAATTGTAGAAAATATACCAATAGAGATAACTCCTAATCCATATAACATGCGTTATATGCGTACGAAGAAGGAGAAAATGCATCACAATTTAAATCTAGTGTAGTATGAAACGAGTATTTTTATTGGCTGTAGTCAGCCTAGGCGTTTACTTTTCCGCCTGCACTTCTAAGTTGTCATTGGTATCATCCGCACACGCAGACGAAACAGTGACGGTAACTGCGACATCGTCGGATATCTCGGAGAATCTGGATTTGAAGACGGTAGCTACTGTGTTTGGTCAATCAAAAGACCTAGAGGAGTTTGAAATGAAGTTAAATGATCCGAAGTCGGCGTTGTCTAACTTGGACTTGAACGGTGATGGTGATGTAGATTATTTACGTGTTGTAGAGACAGCAGATGGTCGTCGTCACTTAGTGGTAATCCAAGCAGTGTTGGCAAAGGATATTTATCAAGATGTAGCCTCAATCTATGTGGAAAAAGATGAGAGTGAGCAAGTGACGATTCAAGTGGTAGGTGACGAATATATATATGGTACGAATTATATCATTGAGCCCGTATATATATATCGTCCAGTGATATATGATTGGTTTTGGGGCCCAAGTTGGGTATGTTGGCATTCGCCATACTATTGGGATTATTGGCCAGGTTGGTGGCATCCATATCACTGTATAGCGCATCATCTCTATTGGGATCACTGCTATGCATATCATCACCATCATCCTATTTGTACTTATCGAACTGCTCATCACCATCATCCTCATTATCGTGCGATGCATGATCGTGTACGACGCAATGATTATGCACATCGTCACCCAGAGCGCTCGTTCGTAACTCGCAATGCATCTCGCGGCATGAGTAATGCTCGTGCGTTGGAGACGAGTCGCAGAAGTGCAGTTCGTGAGTCAAGTACGGCTACTCGAAGTAGTGCTACGAGGGTCAGTGGCAGTAGTAGGGCAGCGACGACAGATAGGACCTTCGGAAGTAGCACAGTGCGTAGTTCTGGTAGCAGTTGCATAAGTAGTACTGCTACAGCTACTCGTACAAGTAGTACAACACGCAGTAGCAGCACCAAGCGTTCTAGTGCAGAGGCAGCAACTCGCACAAGTGTGTCAACCACTACGCGAACTTCTGCGGTTAGTCCAAGCAGAACGAGTGCGACAACCACTCCTAAACGTAGTACAAGTACGACGGTAACGCGCTCGAGCAGCACTGCACCTACTAGAAGCGCATCATCGTCAGTGCGCAGCACTAGTACCCCTACTAGAAGTTCGTCAACATCAGTTCGTAGCTCTGGTGGTAGTACCATGCGTTCAAGCGGGTATTCATCAGGTGGCTCACGCTCTAGTGGAGGTGGTAGTTATTCCTCGGGAGGAGCGCGATCTTCAGGCGGTGGTTCTAGAACCAGATAAGAGCATGGCACGGTTTTTGTAAGTAATAACATGTAGCATGAAGTTTGCTACATGTTATTTTTTATACCTAGACCTATGATTAAATTTCATTTTGAGCTCCCGGAGTTGGGATACCAATTCGGAGATTTGGCTCCTATGATGAGTCAAGAGACCATGGCTTTTCACTATGGCAAACATTTTAGCACTTATGTAGATAACTTAAACCGACTTATATATGGCTCTAAATATGAGGGGCTATCGTTGGGTGATTTGGTGCGCAAGGCACCTGATGGCGCTTTGGCGGATAATGCGGGACAGGTGTATAATCACACAATGTTTTTTGAGCAATTGACTCCTAGTCAGCATGCGAAGCAACCAACGGGCGAGTTGCAATTCTTAATAGAGCAGTCGTTCGGCTCGTTTGAACTGATGAGGGAGCAACTAGATAAAGCGGCTGCCTCCTTCTTTGGTTCGGGCTGGACTTTTCTTGCAATGAATGAAGCGGGCGAACTGAAGATTTTATCGTTACCTAATGGTGATAATCCTCTTCGATATGACTTGACGCCCCTACTGGCAATTGATGTCTGGGAACATGCTTATTATTTGGATTATCAAAACAGAAGAAAGGATTATCTTTTGAACTTGTGGTTGATTATTAATTGGCGAGTTGTGTCGGGTAGGATGGTGTAGAGAGTTGAACTGTAGGTGGAAAGTAGATTGTGATTTTTTTTATTGTACAGCATTGTTTTGGCACGGTTTTTGTGTGTAGTAAAGTGATACAATGATTATTAACCTTATAACAGAAAAAAACAATTATGAATAAGAAATTTATTTGCCCAATTTGCGGTTATGTACACGAAGGTGCACCTGCTCCAGAGCGTTGCCCACAATGC
Organism: Paludibacteraceae bacterium; assembly: GCA_045532735.1. Classification (GTDB taxonomy): domain Bacteria; phylum Bacteroidota; class Bacteroidia; order Bacteroidales; family Paludibacteraceae; genus Colicola. Next base: position 26,187 of record JAZSGL010000104.1, read on the forward strand.
AAACAAGTAGTTACATGGAAAGAAGTTGATGAGTCAGCTGGTATCGCATTTGCTTGCGAGCACATCATCGGCGTTGCTAAAGATACTGACGAGGAGATGATCAAAGACCTTAATGCCCACTTTATGGGTGAGGCTACCGAGGTAGGTATGTATCTCGCTATGTCACGCCAAGCAGACCGTGAGGGCTATCCAGAGATCGCTGAGGCATTCAAGCGTTACGCTTGGGAAGAGGCTGAGCATTGCTCCAAGTTCGCCGAGTTGCTTGGTGAGGTGGTTTGGAGCACCAAGGAAAATCTCGAGAAGCGTATGATGGCTGAGGCTGGCGCTTGCGACGACAAACTCCGTATTGCTAAACGTGCGAAAGCGATGGATTGGGATGCAATTCACGATACCGTACACGAGATGGCTAAAGACGAGGCTCGTCACGGAAAAGGCTTCGAGGGCTTGTACAATCGCTATTTCAAAAAATAATCGTTTGAATTTTTACGAGATAAGAAATTTACAAGATTGTTTTGTCTATCGTTGAGAAACGAAGGCAAGTGTATAAATAAGGACGCAAGTTAAGCTTGCGTCCTTATTTATTGAACTTAAGTGATGAAAACTGGAAATGAAAAATAAGAGGATAATTGAAAATAATTTGTGTAATTCGGAAAAATGTTGTAATTTTGCAGACGAAATATAGACTAAGTAACTACAAACTAAATTATTTATGAGAAAAATACTTGTTATGATATTTGCTCTGATGAGCATTGGTATGACGGCAGCAGTTTCGCTAGTGGTAAAACCGTTGAGTGGCGAGGAGTGTGTGGCAGAATTAAGTAGGATTGGTAAAATTACTTTTGCAGGGGATTCGATGTATGTGTATGATAATGACGGCGAGGCAGTGTATGGAGAACTTGTCAAGAATATACAACATATCCGTTTTGCAGATGGAGAGACATCAAGCCCTACTAACGTGGAGAATATACTAGATAGTAGCGAGTTAAGTGTCAAGGTGTATCCTAATCCAACGATGGATGTATTACTTGTAGAGAACGCGTCTGGAGAGATGGTGCGACTATATAATTCTAATGGACAACTAGTGCATCAACTGCGTGTGAGGGATGGTAAGGTAGAGATGAATATGTCGGGTTGTGCGACAGGAAACTATATCTTACTTTGCGGCAATGAGGTATTTCAAGTTTTGAAAAAATAAGCGAGTTAAGAGGACACTAATGGGACGAACTAATTAGAGATGAAAGGTTTTTGATATCTAGAGACTAGAGTGCTAACGGAGTGGTAACGAGAAATACAAACAAGGACGCAAGAAATTGCGTCCTTGTTTGTGTCAGCTAACGGGTGGTTTTCTATATTTGTGGAAGATTATTGTTTGTTGAGTTTTACCACGATGCTAGTCAGCGCAGGGATAACGATATCTGTGCGGTTGAGATCGTAGGTCTCGCCGCTAATAATGTCTTGACCTACAGCGTTGTAGCGGCTGAGGATCTCTGCGTAATTAGCCGTAGGGATAGTGCGATCGTCGGAGCTCGCATTGGCGAAAACGAACACTGCACCCTCGTCGGTATAGCGGAAGAAAGCGTAGGTGTTGTCGCGACTCATAAAGTGCATGGTGCGACCGTTATGGATGATAGGTTCGGTCTTGCGCCATTGGAAGAGGCGAGCTTGGAAATCGAACATATCTTGCATCTCGGCAGTCACTTGCTCGCCGAGTGGGAGAGGCATACGCAGGGTAGAGTGGCCGAGGCGGCGGTCAGAAGATTTGAGACCGTACTCGTCGCCATAGAACACCTGTGGAATACCACGCATAGTAGCCATAAGCACATTGGCCAATTTCACGCGGCGTAGGTCGCCATCTTTCACCACATCCGCGATGCGGTCCATGTCGTGGTTGCCGAGCATAATCATGATATTGTTGACATCGGCATACATATAATCCATAGTAAGCACATCGTACACGCGTGTGAGGCCGTTGCCCCAACCTTGTCCATCGGTTTCGAGCGCTTGGCGGATAGCCTCCTCGAGAGGGAAGTCCATGACAGAAGGCATGTGGCTATTGAAGCCGTTGTGGTTGTTGGCGCCACCTTGCCAGTAAGCTACGGCAGGGGTAGGGCGTGTCCAACATTCGCCTACGATATTGAAGTTAGGATATTCGTCCATGATGGCTTTAACCCATTGGCTTCCAGGAATCATCTCGATATATGGGTAGGTGTCTACGCGCAGACCATCGAGGTCGGCATACTCAATCCACCAGATAGCCCATTGTTGGAAATATTTGAGCAGATCAGGGTTCTCGAGGTTCATATCAGGCATTGGGCGGTCGAACCATCCGCGGTTGGATAGTTTGCGGTCGAACTCAGATGCATTGATATCGTAGTTGGCAGAGAATACATTATGGGTGTTGGTAAACTCAGGGAACTGGTTGATCCAGTCTTGGTAAGGGAGGTCCTTCATCCACCAGTGGGTACCACCGCAGTGGTTAGGCACCATATCCATGATGACCTTGATACCTTTCTCGTGTGCACGGCTTACCATCTCGCGGTAGAGTTCGTTGGAGCCGTGGCGAGGGTCGATATGGTAGTAGTCGGAGCATGCATAGCCATGGTATGACCAAGCCGCTTCGTTGTCCTCTAGCAGTGGAGTAGGCCAGATAGCTGTAGCACCCAATGCAGAGATATGATCAAGGGAGTTGATGATACCTTGGATATCACCACCAAAGCGTCCATGTACATTGCTCTTGTCTGCTTTCTCTGCCATGTGGAGGGTGTTGTTGGTCTCGTCGCCATCTACAAAGCGGTCGGACATAATCAAGTAAATCATGTCGGCTGAGGTGAATCCTTGACGCTCACGACTACCTTCGCGGCGTGTGTGGATGGTGTAATCTACAGATGTGGTACGTTTGTCCTTCTTGAGGGTTATACGATAGGTACCAGCTTGATTTACAGCAAGATCTACAAAAAGGTAGTTCTTGCTCTCGGCATTGTGCTGACCTGTGACTTGCAAACCAGTAGTGGCACCTTTGATAGGTTTGCCATTATTGAGCTGCTGGATAGTGACTTGGGCATCAGCCAAGTCCTCGCCTTGAAGCATGAGAGTAAGTGGACAGTTCATTTCTGTCCACCAGCACAAAGGCTCTGCGCGGTCAATACGAGGTTTCGCACTAAGAGAAAATGCACTGAAAAGTGTGATGAAAAGAACGAGTTTTTTCATTGTTTAGTGTTGTTTTGTATGGTGTAGAATTTTATTCAAAAAAAACAGCACATCTATAAGCCGGGTTCTGTACCGACGACGTCGGCGTCTATCATTAATCTCGAGGAGTGTATTACTACATCCTTCTCTTGCTTCCTACCCTCCAACTTGCGCGAGCCGCGCTCAAGCGTTGGTATACTTGGAATTGCAGCCCATCGTATGCTCGTATCACTTCCTCTCTTGCGAGATTGTTCGTCGCTTTTGCAGGGACCAAACATTGCTGCCTGACGGCCGTTAACCGCGATGGTGCTCTGTGCTGCCCGGACTTTCCTCGTTGTAGGGGATTAAAATACGCATTTTTCTTCCCTTACTCCGCGATAGACCGATGTACTGTGAGCGGCATACGGGAATCGAACCCGCCTCCTCGGCTTGGGAAGCCGATGCACTACCGATGTGCTAATGCCGCAAAATCGATGCAAAGTTACCACTTTTATTTGAAATATGCAAATCTTTGGGTGTTTTCGGTGAAGTTTTATAAGAAAAAATAATAAAGTGTATTCAACACTTTGTTAATTGGTGTTTTTTTTGTACCTTTGCGGTTGCAATATGTGTGTTATGATGAGAGAGTCTTTAGGTGTATTTCGTACGGCTATTTTTGCTGGTATATTGATAGCTATTGCTGGTTATGGATTTTTGGCCGGTAAGGTTGTAGGGATGTTTTTGTTTATCCTTGGTTTGGCAGCTGTGGTATCGTATAAATTGAAACTTTTTACAGGTACTGTTGGCTTTGTAGATATGAAAGAGATACCATCGCTATTAGTCATACTGCTTGGTAATATATTAGGCTGTTTCCTGGTTAGTTTTATTGCCAAGGTGGATGCTGTTGCAGATGTACAGGGGGCAGCTGTGGACATACTGCAATCGCGTTTGGCGCTAGGTTGGTGGGTATGCGCATTGAAGGCGATAGGATGCGGAATATTGATGAGTGTGGCAGTGCATTTCGCTCGAAAAGGCAAAGAGTTCGGGCACTGGGTGCCGCTGTTGTTTGCGGTACCCCTGTTTATTCATTGTGGTTTTCCACACTGTGTGGCAGATGCGTTTTACTTTTTGGCATGCCCTAGTAGTGTATTGATGGAGAACGGATGGGAGTTATTATGTGTGTATGTGAGTATAGTGATAGGAAACTCAGTGGGCTGCAATCTATATAGATGGATTCTACCTGCGAAAAATTGCGAATAGACATGAAAGTATTATTGATTAATGGTAGTCCGCGTGCGAATGGCAATACTAGTATTGCGTTGGCAGAAGTGGCCAAGGTGCTAGAGGCGGAAGGGATTGATACGGTGACTGTAGGCATTGGTGTACAGCCTGTTCGTGGTTGTGTGGCCTGTGGCGCGTGCCATACGAAGAAAGGTAAATGTGCATTTTCCGATTCGTTGTATGATGAGCTACACGCGATTTTGAGCGAAGGAGTGGATGGTTTGGTGGTAGGGTCGCCGGTGTATTATGCGGGGCCTAATGGCTCGTTGTGTGCGTTGTTAGATAGGTTGTTTTATTCGGCCGGCTCGCTGCTGTCTTACAAGCCAGGTGCTGCGGTGGCGGTATGTCGTAGAGGGGGTGCGAGTGCCACATTCGATCGACTGAATAAGTATTTTACAATCAATAATATGCCTGTGGTATCGTCGCAGTATTGGAATAGTGTACACGGTTGGGAGAAGGGCGAAGCCTCGAAGGATGCAGAAGGATTGCAGACCATGCGTACATTGGGTAGGAATATGGCTTGGATGTTGCGTAATTTGGCTAAGGAGCAGCGCCCAGAGAGTGAGAAACCTAAGTTGAGAACGAATTTTATCGGTTAGAGTAATGACGAATGAAGAGATAGAAGGACGCGTCGAGAAGGCGAAAATGCTGTTTAAGCAAGGGTTTAACTGCAGCCAATCGGTCTTTGCCTCATGTGCGGATATCTACGGTATGGATGAGCAGACCGCCTTGCGTGTGGCTGCTTCTTTCGGCGGAGGTATAGGTCGTATGCGTCAGACTTGTGGTGCAGCATGTGGTATATTCTTGCTAGCGGGTTTGGAGAATGGTAGCACCCAGATAGGTGATGCGGAAGGCAAAAAGCGCAATTATGCGCTAGTGCAAGACTTGGCGGAGCAATTCAAGCAGGTGAATGGCAGTTTGATATGCTCCGAACTATTAGGCATCGCCCCTCAAGCACAAGAACCTACTCCCGAAGCTCGCACGGAAGCTTATTATCAAAAACGCCCTTGCGTGGAGATGGTGGCCAGTGCGGTGAGAATCTACTTAACCACGCTATCCAACACTACACCATACTAACCATACTATCCAACACTACACAATACAATCATGAAATACTTTTTAGCAATTATTGGTGGTGGTCCTGCGGGATATACTGCTGCGGAAATCGCTTCGAAAGCGGGTAAAGATGTTGTAATCTTTGAGCAAAACGCCTTGGGTGGCACGTGTTTGAATGTGGGATGTATCCCTACGAAGACACTGCTGTATGGTGCGAAACAATACTACAATGCTACGCATGCGGACAAGTACGGTGTGAAAACTGAAGGTGTGAGTTTTGATTATGCCAAGATGGTGCAACGCAAGATAAAAGTGGTGCGCAAGTTGGTGGCTGGTATCAAGCAGAAGCTCAATAATGAGCATTGCACCGTGGTGATGGGAGCGGCATCGGTGGTTAGTCGCACCGATGAGCAGGTGGTGATTGCTTGTGGCGAAGAGCAATACGAGGCAGAGAACCTATTGATCTGTACGGGTTCGAATAATTTTGTACCACCTATCCCTGGTGTGAAGGATAATCCAGCGATCTGGGATTCGACTATGGCGCTAGATAGCAAGGAGTTGCCCGCTTCGATGATTATTGTAGGTGGTGGTGTAATTGGCATGGAGTTTGCGACGCTGTATCATGAGCTGGGTGTGCCTGTGACGGTGATTGAGGCGATGCCAACGATATTGCCCAACCTTGACCAAGAGGTGGTGGCTATCCTGCTGGAGAAATACCGCAAGGCGGGTATTCAGATATTGACTGATACGAAAGTGACTGAGGTACAGGGGAATAAGGTGATGACAACCAATGGCGAATACGAAGCAGAGCATGTGTTGGTGTCGGTAGGTCGCCGTGCGAATATGCAGGGCTTGGAGGCGTTGAGCGATTTGGAAATGTATCGCGGTGGCATCGTGGTGGATGAGATGATGCGCACCAATCTGAAGAACGTGTATGCTGCAGGCGATGTGACGGGTAAGATCATGTTGGCGCATGTGGCTAGTCGTCAGGCGGAGGTGGCCGTAGGGCGTATGCTGAAGCAGATACCATTGCAGCGTATTGCGTATAATGCCATTCCAAGCGTGGTATATACCAACCCAGAGATTGCGTGTATCGGTTTGACAGAGAAGGATTTGAATGAGATTAAGGAGGGCGATTTTGCGCCATCCATGTCCACGGATGAGCCATTTGTACCATACGAGGTGCACAAACTGCCGATGACCTATTCGGGTCGTTTTGTGGCAGAGAACGAGGGTGAGACGGGCTTGTGCAAAGTGATTGTGGATAAGCGTAGTAAGACGATTATGGGTGTGCATATGATAGGCAATCCATGTTCGGAGTTTGTGGCTGCGGCTAGTTTTGCAGTGCGCATGGGCTATACGGTGGGTGAATTTAAGCAGGTGGTCTTCCCTCACCCTACGGTGGGCGAAGTGCTGCGCGAAGTGATTGCTGAACTATAAACGATGAGTGATAAGTGATGAGCATGGAGCGACAAGAGAAAGTACTGACATATCTGACGGAGCATGGGATTGCGTATGAGTGCTACAACCACCCAGAAGGCAAGACCATAGAGGAGGCAAAGCGCTGGTGGAAGGATGATGGTAGCGTGCATTGCAAGAATATCTTTATGCGCAACCATAAGGGCACGCAGCATTATTTGATTTGCTTCGATTGTGAGCATGATTTGGCGATTCATGATTTGGAGCAGAGGTTGAAAGCATCGCTGTTGGCTGCGGGCAAGAATTCGCCAGGCAAACTATCTTTCGCTAGTGCGGAGCGTATGTTGCGTTATTTGGGATTGGAACCAGGTAGCGTGAGTCCTTTTGGCTTGATCAATGATGAGCAGCATCATGTGATTTTGTTCTTAGATAAGAATTTGCAGAAGGCTGATAGACTGAGTTTTCATCCAAATGACTGCCGAGGAACGGTGGTGATTAAGCGAAAGGACTTTGAGATGTATCTACAGTGCGTGGGGAATGTGGTGGAGTGGATAGAATTGTATTGAAAAATTAGAGATTCATGACAAAGAATAGAAAAGAAGCATGGCGTGTGCTGAAGTTCGTGCTGTTTTCAGCTAGCGCGGGTTTGATTCAGATTGTATCGTTTAGTTTGCTCAACGAGTTGTTAGCTTGGAAGTATTGGCCTTGCTATCTAATATCGTTGTTGTTGAGTATATTGTGGAACTTTACTTTCAATCGTCGTTATACCTTTAGGTCGGATGCCAATATTACGCGTGCTATGTTGCTTGTATTGGCCTTTTATGCCGTCTTTACACCCATAACTACGGTCTTGGGTAATTGGTTGGCTGAAGATATGCTATGGAATGAATATCTGGTAACGGGTATTAACATGGGACTTAATTTGACCCTCGAATATCTATATCAACGCTATGTGGTTTATCGCAATAAAATAGACAATAGATAATATGAAACGATTACTGACTTTATTTTCAATTATTTGCATAGTATTAGAAACTTTTGCGTGGGGACCTAAGGGACATCGCATTGTAGCACAAGTGGCATACGATTATTTGGATCATGGCGCTCGCAAGCATATTGATAAAGTGCTTGGCAAGGAAGGTATGATCTATCTCTCTACTTGGCCTGATGAAATCAAAAGTGACACGATCTATCCTACTAGTTTTACATGCCATTATCAGGATTTAGCTGGTGGTATGACTGATGCAGAAGTAGTGGCTACACTGACTGATTATCCTAAAGAAGGTGGCGAACTATGGATGGCATTGGATAGCTTAGAGGTGGTGCTGAAGAAGGATAAATACTGCCACGATGCACTGGTGTTCTATGTACATCTCTATGCCGATCGTTTTTGCCCTATGCATGTGGCGCATTTGGATGACCAAGGTGGTAATGCAGTACGCTTCAAATGGTTCGGTCAAAACACGAATTTACATTCGGTATGGGATAGCAAAATTATTGAGAGCAAGGGCTTCTCTTATAGTGAGTATGCCAAGTATTTGCATAATATGTACGGATATAATTATAAGCATTTTGTGAAGATGACAGAGGAGGAGACATTGCTGCATACATATCATCTGACGAATGATATCTACACCTATCATTCCACCTGGTCTGGCAATGCATATCACTATACTTATCACTGGACAGAGTCAGTGGAATATCAGATGTATTTGGCGGGCGTACAACTGGCAGAAATGCTCAATAAGATTTTCTAATAGAATCACGATATGCTAATAACCCTATTAATATCTCTCATTCTTCTCTCGCGTGGAAAGGCGGATTTTACCCTTGAAATCTACCGAGAGTTGTTGTCTGCGTTAAGCAAGAAGGGTTATCAGTTTATGACTTTCGAACAATATTGTCAGCTAAAGGCATCGTTGCCCAAGAAATTCGTTATCCTTCGTCATGATGTGGATTTGAAGGCGATCAATAGTCTTCAAACCGCGCAGGTAGAGTACGAATTAGGTGTGAAGGCATCGTATTATTTCCGTGTGGTACCAGAGAGTAATCAGCCAGAGGTGATTCGTGAGATTGCTGCGTTGGGGCATGAGATAGGTTACCACTACGAGGATATGGCGATCATGCATGGCGATACGGAAAAGGCGTTGGCGCATTTTCAAGAACAATTGGCTTATTTCCGTCAGTACTATCCTGTGCGTACAATTTGTATGCATGGGGCTCCTACGAGCAAGTGGGATGGACGCGACTTGTGGAAATATTGTGATTATCATGCGCAGGGCATTATTGGCGAACCTTATTTTGATGTAGATTTCTCGAAGGTGTTCTATTTGACAGATACCGGAAGACGTTGGGATGGTTACAAAGTGTCGGTTCGTGATAAAATACCCATGTATCAAGACCAATGGACGGAACAGGGGCTGGTGTATCACCACACTGATGATATCCTATGTGGGGTGGAGCAGTCGACATTGCCACCTTGTATCATGATGACCACGCATCCACAACGTTGGACGGATAAACCTATAGAATGGACCAGAGAATTGATCTTGCAAACGATAAAAAATTGGGTCAAACGCCTGTTTTTTGTCAAATAATTAAAAATTATTTGCTCAACTAAAAAAAAAGTATTATCTTTGCACAGATGTTGTAGAGAAGATTGTGTATCTCTACATTAATATTAACCTTAAGAACTTTAAAAAAAACAAACATATGGCTAAGAAAGAAATTCAATTTTCCCTTGTCTATCGCGACATGTGGCAGAGTAGTGGTAAGTATGTACCACGCAAAGATCAATTGGCAAAGATTGCTCCTGTCATTATTGATATGGGCTGTTTTGATCGTGTAGAAACCAATGGTGGCGCGAGTGAGCAAGTGAACTTGCTTTACGGAGAGAATCCTAACCAAGCTGTTCGTACGTTTACCAAGCCTTTCAATGAGGTAGGTATCAAGACTCACATGTTGGATCGTGGTCTCAACGCATTGCGTATGAATCCTGTGCCAGCAGATGTGCGCAAGCTTATGTACAAGGTGAAGCACGCACAAGGTGTGGATATCACCCGTATCTTCTGCGGATTGAATGACCCTCGCAATATCATCCCTTCTATCAAGTGGGCAAAGGAGGCGGGCATGACTGCGCAAGCGACTATGTGTATTACTTACTCTCAAGTACATAACGCGGAATATTATATCAACCTGGCTGAAGAACTCATCGCCAATGGTGCGCAAGAGATTTGTTTGAAAGATATGGCGGGTATCGGTCGTCCAGCTATGCTGGGAACCATCGTATCGGCTATCAAGGAGAAACATCCAGATATTATTATTCAATACCATGGTCACTCAGGTCCTGGCTTCTCCGTAGCCAGTATGTTGGAGGTGGCTAAAGCAGGTGGTGATGTGTTGGATGTAGCTATGGAGCCACTCAGCTGGGGTATGGTTCACCCTGATGTGATCACTATCCAATCTATGCTCAAGGACGCTGGCTTCCTTGTGAAAGATATCAATATGAAGGCCTATATGGAGGCTCGCTCACTCACTCAAGAGTTTATTGATGACTTCCTAGGTTACTGGATTGACCCACGTAACTCAAAGATGACCTCCCTCTTGGTTGGTTGTGGCCTTCCTGGCGGTATGATGGGTTCGCTCATGGCTGACCTCAAGGGTATGCATGCGGCTATCAACGCTAACCTTACTAAGCGTGGCAAAGCAGCCCTCAGCGAGGACGAACTTCTCGTTGAACTCTTTGACGAAGTACAACGCATTTGGCCTATGCTTGGTACACCATGTCTTGTGACTCCATTCTCTCAATATGTTAAGAATGCTGCGCTGATGAATCTTTATAGCAAGTCTATGGAGGAGAAGCCATTCACTCGTATGGACCCTGCTATGTGGGGCATGATCCTTGGCAAGTCTGGTAAATTGCCTGGTAGTTTGGCTCCAGAAATCATTGAACTGGCAAAAGAGAAGAACATGGAGTTCTATACCGACGATCCACAAGCACTCTATCCAGATGTATTGCCACAATTTATCGCTGAGATGGAGAAGAATGGTTGGGACCGTGGTCAAGACGATGAGGAGCTCTTTGAGTTCGCAATGCACGAAAAGCAATATCGCGAGTATAAATCAGGTCAAGCTAAAGAGCAATTCAACAAGGACTTGCTCGAGCGCATGGAGAAAGCAGCTCAGGCTGGTCAACCTGTTAAGTTCCTCTCAGCAGCAGACAAACGCGCTATCCTTCATCCTAATGCTGAGCCATTGGAGGCAACGCAGTCTGGTAAGGTGATGTGGGAGCTCGACTTCAACGAGGATAGCAAAGCCCCTGCACTAGGTACCTTCTACAAGGAGGGCGATGTGGTATGCTACCTGCAGACACCTCATGGCATCGAGCCAATTCGTGCATTTGAGCATTGCCGCGTGGTTTCCATCGAGAAAGAGCAAGGGACTACTGCAGTCAAGGGAGATGCCCTATGCTGGGTGGAGAAAGCAGACCTAGTGGAAGAGGTGGTAGAGAATGTGAAGGAGGTTGCCAAGAAAGTGAAAAAAGCAGTCAAAGAGGCCGTTAAGAAGGCGGATACCGAAGTGATCTCTGGCACGGACAGTAAATGGAAAATGACAAAAAACCATAAATAATCATGAAAAAGCATAATTTTAATGCAGGACCTAGTATCCTGCCAGCAGAAGTTATCAAGCAAACAGCTGAGGCTATACTTGATTTTCAAGGTGAAGGTTTGAGTATCTTGGAGATTTCACACCGTGCTAAGTATTTCCAGCCAGTCCTTGATGAGGCAGAAGCGCTGATGAAAGAACTTCTTGGTATTCCAGAGGGCTACCGCGTGATATTCCTTGGTGGTGGTGCTAGTATGCAATTCTGCATGGTGCCATTCAATTGCCTAGAGAAGAAAGCCGCCTACCTCAATACTGGTGTATGGTCAAAGAAGGCGATTAAAGAGGCTAAGGCTTTTGGCGAAGTAGTAGAAGTTGCTACCTCTGCTGCAGAGAACTTTACCCATATCCCTATGGATTTTGAGGTACCACAAGATGCGGATTACCTACATATTACAACCAATAATACCATCTATGGTACTGAGATCAATGATGAGAAGCTGCAAGCTATCTACCTCAAGAAAGGCAATGTACCATTGATCGCTGATATGTCTTCTGATATCTTCTCTCGTCCTATCGATGTGAGCCAATACGACATGATCTATGGTGGTGCACAGAAGAACCTTGCGCCTGCAGGTGTGACGTTCGTGATTGTAAAAGAGGCATTGCTTGGCAAGGTAAGTCGTTATATCCCAACGATGCTAGACTATCGTACTCATGTGGAGAATGGTAGTATGTTTAATACTCCTCCAGTATTACCTATTTATACTGCCTTGTTGACCCTCCGTTGGTTGAAGGCGAATGGTGGTCTTGAGGCGGCATTGAAACGCAATGTAGAGAAGGCAGAGGTGATCTACAAGGCTATTGATGAGAGTAAGATCTTTGAGGGTACCGCTAAGAAAGAAGACCGCTCGCTGATGAATATCTGCTTTGTATTGAAACCAGAGTATGCCCACTTGCAAGACGACTTCTTCAAGTTCGCTACGGCTAAGGGCATGGTGGGTATCAAAGGACATCGTTTGGTAGGTGGTTTCCGTGCTAGTACCTATAATGCATTGCCATTGGAGAGTGCTGAGGCACTAGTAGCTTGCATGAAGGAGTACGAGGCTTCCTTATAAGCCATTATGGAACATGTATATCATATTCCTGAACAAAAGGAAAAAGAAACAATGGTATTCTATACCACAATACTAAAAAAGATGAAAGTATTAGTAGCGACAGAAAAACCATTTGCCAAGGTGGCTGTAGATGGTATTCGTGAAGTAGTAGAGCAAGCTGGTTATGAACTAGTTTTGCTAGAAAAGTATACTAGTAAGGAACAACTGCTGGATGCAGTGGCTGATGTGGATGCACTTATTATTCGTTCGGATAATGTGGACGCAGAGGTGCTGGATGCAGCTAAGAACCTCAAGATTGTAGTTCGCGCAGGTGCTGGATATGATAATATCGATCTCGCTGCGGCGACAGCGCACAATGTGGTGGCTATGAACACTCCAGGACAGAACTCTAATGCCGTGGCTGAACTGGCACTCGGCCTGATGGTGATGGCTGTGCGTAACCTCTATAACGGAACTAGTGGCACTGAGCTCATGGGAAAAAAAATAGGTATCCATGCCTATGGTAATGTTGGCCGAAATGTGGCTCGTATTGCCAAGGGATTTGGTATGGATATCTATGCATATGACGCATATTGTCCAGACGATGTGATGATAGCTGAAGGTGTGACTCCATTGCATTCCGCCGAAGAGTTGTATGCTACTTGTGATGTGGTGAGTTTGCATATTCCAGCTACTCCAGAGACCAAGGCTAGTATTAACTATGCCTTGCTTGCTCATATGCCCAAAGGCGGATTGTTAGTCAATACCGCACGCAAGGAAGTTATCAATGAAGATGAACTTATCCGTTTTATGCAGGAGCGTACTGATTTTCGTTATGTCACAGATATCATGCCTGCAGCTGATCAAAAGATGCAAGAGCTTTTTGCAGAACGATATTTTGCTACGCCTAAGAAGATGGGCGCACAAACTGCGGAGGCTAATATCAATGCGGGCATTGCAGCAGCAAAGCAAATCGTAGATTTCTTAGAGAATGGCGTGACCAAATTCCAAGTGAATAAATGAGAAAATTTGTATTAGTAGTTATATCGGTCATATTTTCTGTCCTTTCTTACGCTTTAAATATTGAATGCGTGGGAAATGCTGAGCAATTAATCAACGATGGCGATACACTCTTTCTTTTTGAGAATAATCCTGAGATAAAGTCCAAAATCGGTATGATTGATTGGTATCGGTTACCAGATACGATTACTGCTGTGCAATCGGGTACTGACTATTTGTATCCAGAGCATGGTGCGGGGTATATGATTAAGAATGGTGCTATTCGTGAGTATTTCTGGGTGTTTGACTACGATAGTCTGCGTGTGCAGATAGATAATATCACAGCAAAACTTACATGCGAGAATACAGAGTTGACTATAGATGGAAAGATTCCTAGCATGCAGTACCACAACGTGGTAGGAAAGTTGTGTAAATACGTACGTTTGTGTCAAGTGATTTATTTAGACAAGCAATGGGAGAGTGATGGATGGATTGATTCAACAGCAGTTACTCAAACTACCTTGCAATCAACTATTATTGTGGGGGCAAGTCCTGTGGCTACAGATTTCACAATCGTGGATCACTTGGCTGTCTTGTTAGAGATTGCGGGTGATTCTATTCGAACTATGACATATGATCCAGTAGCACTTAAGGCACACCCACAAGCTCTTGTTACAACACGACCAAATGATAAATCTAATGAGGTGGAGCGTCCTGTAGATCCTGAAACATTGATTAGACGCTCTGCACCATTGGAAGTGGAGTTTAAGGCCAATGCGCTGAATACGGAGTACTATAAATGGACATTGTATCAAGGTTCAGAGGAATTTCTTACTCGTAACGAGGCCCAACATAAGTACAATTTTCAGCAGCCAGGCAACTATCGAGCATCATTGGAAATGACCAATAGCCATGGATGTTCCTGTCAATCAGAGGACTTTGATATTTCTGTGAGCGAATCAATGCTGGTAGTACCTAATGTTTTTACCCCTAATGGTGATGGTGTGCACGATGAATTTCGTGTGGTATATCGTTCACTTAAGGAGTTCCATTGTTGGATTTATAACCGTTGGGGACATTTGGTATACAAATGGGATGATCCTGCTAAAGGCTGGGATGGCACTATTCATGGCAGACCTGCAGCTGCTGGAGCATACTACTATGTGATCCGTGCTTTGGGTACCGATGCGGATATGGATTATATGTCGAAACCGAAATATTCAAAAAAACTGAAGAAAGGTGAATTGCCAATGGGCGTTTATCAGTTGTCGGGTGATATAAACTTGCTGAGATAATACAATTATAATACCCTAAATAACCTTATATATGAAATCAACTATTTCTGAATATAAAACAAATTGGCAAGGGATGTCGTTGGCGAAGATTGACCAACAAATGTCGGCAATGCCTATTGCTGGCGTGATTGATACGCTAAATTGGAAGGAACAATTTCCTGTTGCACCAGAGACTTCTTTCACTCTTGCGCATACTGATGAGATGCTATATATACGCTTTGAAGTAAAGGGAGAAATACCACTCTCTACAAAAACCAAAGACCTTGAACTTGTCAATGAAGACGCTTGTGTGGAAATCTTCATCGGTGACGAAGATAACACTCACTACTGGAACTTTGAATTCAATCCAGCAGGCGTCTGCAATGCTTCCCATCGTAAAGAACGCAAAGTGGATGTCGTTCGACTCAATCCCGAACAACTGTCATCCATCCAACGATTTGGGCAACAACTCTGTGCAGCACACTGGACCTTGCTTGTGGGTATTCCATTTTCTTTGATAGAATTAGACCTCGCGCGCGAGCACGCGCGTCGCGCGAATTTATATAAGTGTGGCGACAAAACGTCCATGAAGCACTATGCTTCGTGGAACCCTATTGAAGCAGAAGCACCAGCGTTTCACTTACCAGAGTTCTTCGGAGAGATACAGTTTTAGTGATAGATTCGGGATAACTGGACTCTGGACACAGAACTAATGAAATTGACACAAAAAACAAACAATATGAAAAAAACAATTTTGACTATGGCTGCATTGGCAGTAACTATGTTGGCTAGCGCCAATCCATTTTTCCACTACAAAGAGTGGAAGACACCACATGGAACCTATCCGTTCAATGAGATCAAACCAGAGCACTACATGCCTGCATTTGAAGAAGGTATTAAGCAAGGACTGGCAGAGATAGACGCTATCGTTAATAACCCTGCAAAGCCTACCTTCAAGAATACCATTGAGGCATATGAGAAATCAGGTGAGTTGCTCTCTATAGTAGCAGGTTGCTTCTACAACCTCACCTCAGCGGAGACCAACGATGAACTTCAAGCAATAGAAATGGAACTCTCGCCAAAGATGTCTGAGTACTCTGCTACTATCCGCCTTAATGAGGGACTATTCAAGCGCATCAAAGCGGTGTATGATCAGAAAGATAACTTGAAACTTAATCAAGCACAACAAAAACTCCTTGAGGATATCTACGAGTCGTTTGCTAATAATGGCGCAAACCTTAATCCTGAGCAAAAACAGCAATACAAAGAACTCAGCGCTAGGCTCTCACAGTTAACTTTGAAATATGGTCAAAATGTTCTCAAAGCAACTAACGCATGGACTATGTTCATCACCAATGAGGCTGACCTGTCTGGTTTAAAGGACGATACCAAAGCTATGCTCCGCGCTAATGCTGAGAAGAAGGGTCTCGAAGGTTGGCTCCTCGACCTCAAACCTACTACCTACATCCCTGTGATGGAGGATTGCCAAAACCGTGATATCCGTCGCGAACTCTACACGGCTTACAACAGTCGCGCTATCGGTGGCGAGTTTGATAATACACAAATCATCATTGATATCGTCAATACTCGTCTTGCACTCGCTCAACTTTTTGATAAGGCGTGTCACGCTGACAAATCTCTTACCAAGACTTGCGCTGAGAGCAAAGAGAATGTATATAACTTCCTCGATCAACTTCGCGAGAGCTATATGCCAGTGGCTAAGCAGGAAGTAGCTGAACTTCAGGAGTTTGCTAAGTCTAAAGGTTTCTATGCTACACTACAACCATGGGATTGGAGCTTCTATAGCAAACAACTCAAAGAAGAGAAATATGCTATTTCTGATGACTTGCTTCGACCATATTTCCAAAAGGAGAAAGTGGTAGAAGGTGTCTTTGGCTTGGCTAAGCGCCTTTATGGTGTGACCTTCAAGGAGAACAAGAATATCCAAGTATATCACCCAGAGGTGACTGCATATGAGGTCTTTGACGCAAAGGGAAAATACCTTGCTGTATATTATGCAGACTTCCACCCACGCGAGGGCAAACGTGGTGGTGCATGGATGAACAACTTCCAAGAGCAATATGGCAAGCATCGTCCACACGTAGTCAATGTGATGAACTTCACCCGCGCTACAGATACCAAACCAGCCCTCTTCTCTTACGACGAGGTTGAGACTTTCCTCCACGAGTTTGGTCACGGTCTTCATGGTATGCTCACCCAATGCCAATATGCTGCACAGAATGGTACCAACGTGCCGCGCGACTTTGTGGAGCTTCCTAGCCAATTCAACGAGAACTTCCTTAGCGAAAAGGAGTTCCTCGATACCTTCGCTAAGCACTATGAAACTGGCGAAACTATTCCACAAGAACTCATTGATAAGATTCAAGCTGCTGCTAATTACCATGTGGCATATGCTTGCGTTCGTCAACTCTCATTCGGTTACCTTGATATGGCATGGCACACCCTGACTGAGCCATTTGTTGTTCCTGAGACATTGACACCTTCTGAGGCTGTTATCAAGTTTGGTGACAAGGCAATGGCTGGTGTACAAGTTTTGCCACTCGTACCAGGCACACAGATGGAGTTCGCATTCACCCACATCTTCTCAGGTGGCTATGCAGCTGGTTACTACAGCTATAAATGGTCTGAGCTCCTTGATGCAGATGCATATTCTGTATTCAAGGCTGCTAAGGCTAAGAATGGCAGCATCTTTGATAAGACTGCGGCTAACCTATATCGCAAGAATATCCTTGAGAAGGGTGGTAGTGCAAAACCAATGGACCTCTATCGAGCTTTCCGTGGCGGCGAACCATCTATTGACGCCCTCCTCGAGCGCGACGGATTAAAGAAATAATATTCTTATACATATCAGAAAAATGGCATACCTACTAGTATGCCATTTTTTTTATCTATTTTTTCATGCTGATTTAGTTGAAGAATAGGGATAACCCAACAGAGATATTAATAGGTCCGCTAGGATGCTTGATTTGATTTTTATTTATTGCAGCTTGTTCAATGAGCGTTGGCATGAGGTGTTGTGTGTATGCAGCTTCTGCAAAGACTGCAAAATTGGAGAAGATGAACCATTCTAAACCTGCGGAGAATCGCATGGTAGGTACAACATGGTCTATATTAGTCATTTCGAAGATATTACCATCTAGCGGAGTAGCGTTCTTTAAGGTAGCAATGGATACACCTGGTTGCATGCTGATAAAGAAATCGAATGGATGGAAATAGGGATTTTCGTAGAATGCTTTGATGTCTTTTACCAAAGGAAAACGATAGCCGACGCTCATACCCACTTCATTGTACCAAACTTCAGCGTTGCGGAAATTGGAACCCGCAAATTGCAGGTCCATGTCCTTATAGGTATTACTATGGGTGTCGTATGTGATATACACAAAGGTGCCATAATTCTTGTGGTGGCGCCAACCCAATCGCATGGCTGAGTTGAAGGTAGCACCCTCAATACCATTGGGGGTAAAACCCACACCCAGTACAGTAGGTAAATCCAATGCATCAAAAAAATCACCAAAGGTGTATTTGTCTTTAGCTGCTGTCGTTGCTTCTTGAGCAAAAAGTCCCATACTCATTGCTGAGCATAGGACTATTGTTAGAATCTTCTTCATTATTCTAATGTATTAATTTATAATTTCTTATTATCGGCGCATTTGCGCTTTAGCATTCTCTCTTGCTAAGCGTTGTTGCTCGCGTTGCATTGCCTCAAGTCGAGCTGCAAAGCCAGATTTCTTCTGTGTGCCTTTCTTTTTAGCATTGGCTTCCATCTCTGCCAATACCTTCTTATCGTCGATTGCCCAACGGAAAATCATCGTTTGGATGATGGTCATCAAAAGACTAACAAAGTAGTAGTAACTCAACCCCGCTGCATAATCGTTGAAGAAGAACAGAAACATTAATGGCATGAGATACATCATCCATTTCATCATCTTCATCTCTTGACCTTGTGATTGGCTTTGCATGGTGATATGTGTATACACGATATTTACCACGGTCATCAGCAAGCAGAACAATGATAAGTGTGTTCCAAACAATGGAATTGGAGTATCCCATGTGACGATTGCATCGTAAGTTGAGAGGTCTTCAGCCCAAAAGAGCGATTGACCACGCAACTCAATGGCAGTTGGCAAGAACCAAAACATCGCCATCAATACAGGGAATTGGAACAACATTGGCAGACAGCCTGACATTGGGCTAACACCTGCTTTTTGGTATAGGGCCATAGTCGCTTGTTGACGCTCTTGCATCTTCTCTGGTGGATATTTGGCATTAATCTCATCCAATTGTGGTTTTAGTACACGCATCTTAGCGCTTGACTTGTATGATGCAAAGACAAATGGCAAGATGATCAGTTTGATCACTAAGGTCATCAGCAGAATAACAATACCAATATGCAAGCCCCATGAACTGAAGAGGTCAAACATAGGAATCACCAACGCTTTGTTGATCCATGCCACAATTTTCCAACCTAGTGGAACCAACTCGTTGAGGTGTAATTTATCCTCTTTTGCTACTTCCTTGTCGTATGCCTTTAGGGTATTATAGTGGTTTGGACCGAAATAGTATTTCAAGTCCGTTGTCTTCTTACCTGTGATATCAAATGGAACGCTAGTAGTCGTCTTGTACTCCTTGATATAATGACTCTTAGCATTTTGAGGCGTAGATTCCATTTGAGAAGACTCAAATCCATCCTCCGCGATTAATACGGTAGAGAAGAATTGATCTTTGTAGCCTATCCATTTGATGCGAGCAGACTCTTTTTTTCTATCTGCTTTGACCTCAGATAGTTTCTCTATATCGCCTCCCACAAACATGTACTGCAATTGAGCATACTTCTCCTCAAACTTTCGACCTTTTTCTTGTTGTGGTATAAGTTGATTCCATTGCATCTCCATGGATGACATGTTTTGTGCCAATACCAACTGCATGTTGTGCATCTGTATACTCATCCCTACCATATAGTCATCACTAGGCAAAGTATAGACGAAATCCATATAGCAGTCCTCAATGTTGGTGTTGAGTCGCATAACGAGGGTAGTATTACCTTCATTATCCGTGATTCTACTTGCCTCCGTAAAATAGAGATTCTCTGTGGTCAATACACGGTTGTTATTAGTAACCAAAGTAAAGTTCAAATTGCTCTCCTCACCCTTAAATAGGCATAGGTCATTGATACTATCGCCGTATGCCTTATATTCTTTCAACTCAGCTTGAGCAACTCTACCACCACGACGACTAATGCCAAGACGAACTTTACTATTCTCTAGTGTGATGATTCCTTCCTCACCTTGGGCTGCTGGAGCAAATGCTCCATATACTGCTACTATTTGCTGTGCTAACTCATCTGGAGTAACTTCCTCATTAGAGATCTGTTGGGCTTGAATCTGTGCTGAAATCTGCTCTGATACGCGCAAAGCTTCTGCTTCTTGTGCGTGAACTAACGCTATAGAATCTTGCACGCGCTTGCGCTCTGCCAACTCCTCTTTTGAAGGGCGGTTGATAAATGAGAATCCGATAATTATTGCGGCTATCAATATAAAGCCAATCCAAGTTTTCTTATCCATTATTTTGTGTTTGTTTTTTTATCGTGTTTATTACCAATTATGTTTATTGCCCATAATGTTTATTACCAAATTATAGGTTGCGTGCGCGCATACGCGCAAAATCCTTGCAAAGGTACTGCTTTTTTTTTACTTATGCAAATTTATCTTAGTTTTTAACGATAAATATGTATACTTTTTATATGTATATCTTCTAATATTAGTTAGTGATTAGTTAGTGATTAGTTAGTGATTAGTTAGTGATTAATTAGCGATTGCTATATAAATGTCAAATTTTTGCATTTTTTTCTTCAAAATATTTGGTCATGTCAGAAAAAAGCAGTACCTTTGCACTCGCTTTCGAAAAGGAAGTGTGCGGGATGTAGTTCAGCCCGGTTAGAATGCCTGCTTTGGGAGCAGGAGGTCGTGAGTTCGAATCTCGCCATCCCGACTAACCAACAGAGAAACTCAATACGAGTTTCTCTGTTTTTTTTCTTCTTTCTAGTCCTTACAACTATTAAACGCTTACAACTTTTTACAAGTCCTTTAACCATAAAAATAGCCCGATTGCTCGGGCTATTTACTAATTAATCTTGTATCTCAATTTATCTTCCGTTACAAGTTCTTGCAGTTGATGGAATAGTTCATAATTCATTCCAATTGGACTAGCGTTGAAACTGACCACATTTTGTTTGATCGTGTCAAATATCTCTAAGCGAAGTGGTGTCTCACCTGGATTATTTTTAGTGATATCCATTAATTCGTCAATCAAGTCGGGTTGCACATTTTCAATTGGTATCTGCAAAGTGATACTACGCAAATCTTTTTGTGCTTCCTTGATGAGTTGTACTTGTTGCAACGAAAACTCGTATTCAGCTTCCTCTATAGGCTTTGGCTTAAAGTACTTGAACTGTGCTCCTCGTTGTTGTATGACGCCTGTTATATATACATACACATTCGGGCGGAGCAGAGCAGCATAGCGTTGGTATGTCTCTCCAAATGCGCTAAACTGATAGCTGCCAGTATAGTCCTCAATGGTGTATTTACCCCATGGGTTACCTTTCTGCGACATACGATCTTCGGCTGCTACGATGATTCCACCGATATGCAATGGCTGCCCCGCATGCTTCTCTATCCATTGATTAGGAGTGAGTTTCTCTTTTTGCTCCTCCTCTTCTTCTTCTGCGTTATCTTCGTTTGGCGTACTCGCACTAGCTCTTGCTGACGGACTGCTCCACGCATCAAATTGCTGCATTTGCTCTGCAGTTGTATTACATAGTTCTTTCACCTCAAACTCCCATTCGTCTAGGGGGTGAGCCGACAGGAAGATACCAATCAAATCTTTTTCTTTATTTAGTCGCTCAATAGCTGACCAACGTGGAGCAACAGGCAATTCAGGGCGTTGTACTTCTATCCCGCCTATATCAAAACCATCAAATAGCGAGATACTGCGCTCTTGCTTGTCTTGTTGGAAACGGTTACCATAGCGCATCAATACCTCCAGCATGTTCTCTCCTTTAGCATTAGAAGCGAACAGTTGCTCACGATAGAGCCCTTCAAATCCATCAAAAGCACCTGCCAATGCAAGACTTTCCACGGTCTTACGGTTGCATGATTGCAGGTTCACACGCTCAAGGAAATCAAATAGGTCTTTGTATTTTCCGTTCTTTTCGCGTTCTTGGATAATTGCCTCAACAGCGCCTTCACCTACGCCTTTTATGCCGCCCAATCCAAAGCGAATATCACCTTTGCTATTCACGGTAAAGTTCATCTCCGATTCATTTACATCAGGTGCTAATACGCTAATCTTCATTGCTTTGCACTCGTCCATGAACTTTGTCACATCCTTGATATCGTCTTTCGCTACGGTCAAGTTCGCTGCCATGAACTCAGCAGGGTAGTGAGCCTTGAGGTAGGCTGTTTGGTAGGCAACCCAAGAGTAGCAAGCAGCGTGCGACTTGTTGAAGGCATAGGATGCAAATTTCTCCCAGTCTGCCCAAATCTTCTCTAGAGTCTTTTCGTTGTGCCCGTTGGCTTTACCGCCATTGATAAACTTAGGTTTCAGCTCCTCCAACATCTTCATGATCTTCTTACCCATCGCCTTACGCAACTGGTCGCTCTCGCCACGAGTGAAGTTAGCCAATAAGCGCGAGAGCAACATCACCTGCTCTTGATATACTGTCACACCATAGGTGTCCTTCAAATATTTCTCCATCACAGGTATATCGTAGGTTACTGGCTCTAGACCATGTTTGCGGCGGATAAACTGCGGAATATAGTCCATAGGACCTGGGCGATACAATGCGTTCATCGCTATCAAATCTCCCATTACGGTGGGTTTGAGCTCTTTCATATACTTGCGCATACCGGCCGACTCAAACTGGAAGACACCTATAGTTCTACCCTCTTGGAAAAGTTTATAGGTTTCGGCATCTTCAATGGATATATGGTCTATATCAACATCTATATTGTGGGCTTTCTTGATGTTCTTCAAACATTCTTTGATGATGGTCAGTGTTTTTAATCCCAAGAAGTCCATCTTAATCAATCCTACGCTCTCTACCACATGACCATCATACTCGGTGACCAATACGCGTTTGCCAGTAGCCTTATCCTCTACCGTACTTAGTGGAGCGAATTTAGTCAAGTCATCAGCACCAATGATCACACCACAGGCATGTACTCCAACTTGGCGAATTGTATCCTCCAATTGAGCGGCATAAGTGAGCATATTACGAATCTGTGGCTCATCGCCGTTGAGCAATGCGCGCAAATCGTCTACATACTTGTAGCAGTTCTTCAAGTTTACTTTTGGTGACTTGCCTTTCTCGTCTTTTATATTATCAGGGAAACTTTTCTCAGGGATAAAACCTTTTATCTCATTCACGCGTGCGAGTGGAATGCGCTGTACACGACCTACATCTGCGATAGCTGACTTAGTGGCCATCGTACCGTAAGTAATGATATGTGCCACATGTGTATGGCCATATTTCTCACTTACCCAATCCAGTACTTTGCCGCGTCCTGCGTCATCAAAGTCGGTATCAATATCAGGCAATGAGATACGGTCAGGGTTTAAGAAACGCTCAAACAGAAGATCGTATTTCAGTGGATCCAAATCCGTGATTCTCAGACAGTACGCTACTACCGAACCAGCTGCACTACCACGACCAGGACCTACACTCACGCCCAATTCCTCACGAGCAGCACGAATAAAGTCCATCACAATCAAGAAGTAACCAGGGAAACCCATAGTCTTCATGATATGCAACTCAAATTTGATTCGCTCCTCTTGCTCGTCGGTCAGCGTCTCGCCATAGCGTTCATGCGCACCTTTGTATGCCAAATGGGCCAAATAATCAGCCTCCAACTTGATTCGATATAAGCGGTCATATCCACCTAAGGTCTTTACCTTCTTCTCTGCTGCCTCTGCCGTTAGCACTTCATTACCATTCTCATCCCTTGTGAACTCCTCAAAGAGGTCCTGCTCAGTGAACTTCTGACGATAACTCTCCTCCGTGCCAAACTCTTCTGGAATAGGGAACTTAGGCATCAATGGTCCCGAGTCAATATCATACACCTCTACTTTTTCCACAATCTCTTGGGTGTTCTCCAATGCCTCAGGGATATCGCTAAAGATAGCCTCCATCTCAGCTGGTGACTTCAGCCATTCCTGCTTGGTATAGTGCATTCGATTCTCGTCATCAATATAGTGGTTGGTCGATACACAAACAAGGTGGTCGTGTGCTTCGGCATGCTCTTCTTCTACAAAGTGCACATCGTTGGTAGCTACTACTTTTACACCATGTTTCTTCGCTAGTTCTACCAACACAGGATTAACCTCTTTCTGCACTTGGTATACATGTTGGTCTGAGCCTTCTTTAGTGGTTTGATGGCGTTGAATTTCAATATAATAGTCTTCGCCAAATATGCCTTTGAACCACTCTATTGTTTTCTCCGCCTCTGCCATTGCTTCATGACCTTGTCCATTGGGTGTTGCAAGTCCTTCCATAATCTTTTGCGGAAGCTCGCCACCCAAACATGCAGAGCAACATATCAATCCTTCGTGGTATTGTTCTAGCAACTCTTTATCAATACGAGGACGACGATAATAGCTATCTTCCATGAAACTTGCACTCACAATCTTACACAAATTGCGATAACCCTGCATGTTCTTCGCTAGCAAAATTAGGTGCCAACCACTTTGGTCTACGATATAACTCTTCCCCTCTGCGTTGATGGCCTTCAGCTCTTTGTCGTGTTGCAAACGACTACGACGAGCGCAGTATGCCTCCACACCAACAATGGGTTTGAATGGCACATACTCTGTACCATCCTCTGCGGCCTTCTCCTTGAGCTTCTTGTTGGATTTCTTGCAGTAATCTAATAGTTCTTTGATTCCATACATACATCCGTGGTCGGTGAGGGCAATAGCTGGCATACCTAATCGTATAGCTTTGTCCACTAGATCAGGAACCTTACTCATTCCGTCCAATACGGAGTAGTGTGAGTGTACGTGTAAATGCGTAAATTTCATAATTCTTGTCTCCATTTTTAAGGTTTAGGATGATATTATTTATTTCCCTTTATCTTTATTTTTTTATTTCTTTATTTCTCATCGCCCCAAAGATATTTCATCCATTCTGCCATCTTCTGTTCTTGCGGACTGCCTTGTGCGTGCCATAACTTCGTACCTTGTAGTGCATCAGGCATAAATTGCTGCTTCACGAAGTGATTTGGGAAATCGTGTGCATACTTATATCCATCGCCATATCCCAATTCGTCCATTAGTTTCGTTGGCGCATTTCGTAGGTGTAGAGGTACAGGCAAATTGCCGGTTTTTTCCACTACTTCTAATGCATGATTTATTGCCATATATGCTGAGTTGGACTTTTGCGAAGTGGCGAGATATACTGTAGCCATTGCTAATGGTATGCGTCCTTCTGGCCAACCAATCTTCTGTAATGTGTCAAAACATGCATTAGCTACTAACATCGCATTCGGGTTGGCTAAACCGATATCTTCGCTTGCTGATATTACCAAACGGCGGGCTATAAACTTTGGGTCTTCGCCTGCCGCCACCATGCGTGCCAACCAGTATAGAGCTGCATCTGGGTCGCTACCGCGGATAGACTTGATAAAGGCTGATATGATATCGTAGTGCATTTCGCCATCTTTGTCATAGGCTACAGGGTTTTGCTGCAATTGCTTAGTTACCGTGTCATTGTCAATCAACTTCACACCCGAATTGGTTACAAGCTCAATGATGTTTAGCAACTTGCGTGCATCGCCACCCGAGTAACGCAAGATGCTCTCCGTTTCTTTAACTTCGATGTTGAGGCTGTGGATATACTCATCTTCGTGTACTGCGCGATTTAGCAACTCCAATAGGTCGGCCTTCTCCAATGACTTCAGTACATATACTTGGCATCGACTTAGCAGCGGTGTAATCACCTCAAACGAGGGATTCTCCGTCGTGGCACCTATTAGGGTTATAGTCCCTTCTTCTACAGCCCCCAGTAAACTATCTTGCTGTGATTTAGAGAAACGATGAATCTCATCGATAAACAGTATCGCGCGTCTATCTCCTTCGTGCTTATTGCCTTTTTCTTCGCCGCCAAACAACCCGCCATTTATCGCGGCATAGCGTTTGGCTTTGTCTATTACCTCGCGTACCTCTTTCACACCACTAGTCACGGCCGATAGAGTATAGAATGGACGCTCCAGCTCATGTGCAATGATACGGGCTAATGTCGTTTTGCCCACCCCTGGAGGGCCCCATAGAATAAACGACGACAAGGTGCCGCGTTCTATCATCTGACGAAGGATAGCCCCCTCGCCTACCAAATGTTTTTGCCCAATATATTCTTTCAGCGTCTTCGGACGCAATCGTTCTGCTAATGGTAACATGCGTGTTTTATCTTTGGAATGTAGTGTTTAGAGACTACGCATCTTCTCAATTTCTAACTCATGTTCAGCAGCACTCAATGCGCGAATATGCGTCTCCGTTCGAACATCCGTATCTTCCTTATATACCAAGTAATGGTGCTCACCACGCACTGCCACTTGAGGCAAATGGGTGATAGCGATTATCTGTCGACTATCTGCCATTTGGCGCATGATCTCGCCCATCTGACTTGCGATGGCACCGCTGACACCCGTGTCTATCTCGTCAAAGATAATAGTTGGCAATCCGTTGCTACTAGCAATTAATGCCTTTATACATAGCATCAATCGGCTAATCTCTCCACCCGATGCTACTTCGGCTACATGGCGAAGTGACTGGTTCAAGTTGGCTGCGAACATAAACTGCACATTGTCTTTGCCCGCCTCGGTAAAGTCTTCGGTAGGTTGAATGTCCACTGCCACATTTGCGTGAGGAACCCCCAAACGTACCATGTCTTCTACGAGGCGTGAGGCAATGAATTGAGAAGGTGCCATGCGAGAGGCAGTTAGTACTTCTGCTGCAATGGACAATTGCCTATGCGCTGTATCCACTTCGGCTTGCAAACGAGCAAGTTCTTCGTCGATATTATCAATGCGTTCTAGTTGTTCGCCCAGCTCATCACGCAGAGCAATTAGTTCTTCTACGGTCAATACATGATGCTTTTTCATCAGTGTTTGTAGCATACTTATCCGTTCTTGCACTTGCGCCAAACGTATAGGATCACGCTCCGTGCGGTCATATAGGCGTTGTATGTCGGATAGAATATCCTTGAGCTCTATTTCTACACTGTCCAAGCGATCGGCTAGCACAGAGTCTGCATCAGTCAATCGGGTAGAGTGTATCAAGGAGAGTGCGCCATTATCACTATCCAACTTTTCAATAGCCTGTGCCAACGATGTTTGTATCTCTTCGGCATGCGACAGACGATACTCTTCTTCTTCTAGCTCTTCCATTTCGCCAGCCTCCAGTTGCGCCTCGGATAGTTGGTTATATTGCCACTGCTGGTAGTCAGCGTCGGCTTGCATCTTCCTAGCTAGGGTTTGTGCCTCGCTTAGCGCGCGCTTGGCTTCTTGATAGGTGATGTAGGCCTCATTATATGCTGTGCGTTCGGTGATATTCCCTGCTATTGCATCCACTACTTGAATTTGGAAAAGATCATCTCCAATCATCAGGCTCTCGTGCTGTGAATGAATGTCAATCAATTCTCTTGCTAGGGTCTTCAATTCTGCCTGAGTGACTACTTCGTCATTTACAAACGACCGCGAACGACCATTGGCACTCAATTCGCGACGAATAATTAGATCCTCACCAAAGGTGGCTTCTATGATACATTTATCCTCCCCCTCCGTAATCGATTTGATATCGGCACGCGCACCCATAACCAAGTTAAGCGCACCTAGAATGATACTCTTACCTGCGCCCGTTTCACCTGTCATCACAGAAAAACCCTCATGGAAATCAATATCCAAGTGGCTAATCAGCGCATAATTCCGTATATGCAAATGCGTCAGCATTTATTCCTCTTCGTAATATCCTTGCTCAATACCGTATTGCAATTCGCCATCCATGATCATCTGCAATTGCTCACTAGTGAGTGCACGGCCGAGCGCTTTGGTTTGCTCCAGTAGATAGTTCAATTGCTCTGTCTCATCAATCTCACCCTCTAGGTAGGTAACCTCATCGGTGTTGTCCTCTTCTTGCAATAGGCCTTGTGACACGAGATAATCGTCCATCAAATCAAGCACCATCAATACATCTGCTTGAGTCATACCTTGACGATCTTCTACAGGGATCAGATTCCATATATACTCCAATTGTTGTTTCTCCTCAGCATCCATCAAACTGAGCTCAATATTTGAATTTGCCATAATAATGATGTGTTTTTTTGAAATTGTTTGCAAAGTTACAATTTTTTTGCTACCTTTGCAAATTATTTGACGAAAAAAATCAAAAGACATGAACAATTTTATTACTCGTACCTTATCAGCCATCGTCTATGCGGGCGTGGTAATTGCGTCTTTATTCGTTCAACCTGCATGTTGGGGTAATCATATGTTGCTCTTTGGCGTTGTGTTTATGATTGTTAGTACCCTTGCAGTGCGTGAATTCTACCGTTTAGTGGGTGATGCTGATATTAAGATCCAATCTTATGCAATGATGGCCTCCGCACTTCTATTTTGTACGCTATATTTCCTTTTTTATGGTGATATAGTATGGCGCCCATTGCTTTTTGCGTATGTGGCACTCTTGGTGCTTACAATGATTGTTCATCTTTTCCGTGAGAAGATAAATGCCATTCAGTCATGGGGAAATCTTTGTGCGGGGCAACTAATGATTGCGCTACCTTTTGCACTCATGAGTGGCATTGCGCTGTATGATAAGTGGCTTTTGCTTGCACTCATTATTTTGATTTGGGTGAATGATGCGGCGGCATACATTGTCGGTAGTTTGATGGCAAAACGACCAGGAGGCAACCATAAGATGTTCCCCCGCGTAAGCCCTGCCAAATCATGGGAAGGCTTGATTGGTGGCTTTGTCTTTGACTTGATTGCGGGATATGTCTTCTATTCATTAGGCTGGACAGCCAATGTCGGCCTTACCGCTTACCCATTGCTTGATAGTCTATTGTTCGCGCTCGTGGTAGGAGTGTTTGCTACTCTTGGCGATCTCATGGAGAGCCTGCTCAAACGCACTATTGGTGTCAAGGATTCAGGCAAATTCATGCCTGGTCATGGTGGCGTACTTGATCGTTTTGATAGTCTACTGCTCGCTGTACCCGTGGTATATTTCCTCTTTGTTTATTTACCATCCATCCTTTAAACTCTAAACTGTAGCAAAGCGTCCTCTAAATACTCAGCAATGTCCCTTCTCATCCGCATATTCAGCCTACTACCCCTTTCGGTGCTATATTTCCTATCTGATTACTTGCTCTATCCATTGATACGACATGTCGTTCGATATCGCCTCAAACTGGTGCGTAAGAATATTCGCCTTTCTTTCCCTGAGAAATCAGAAGTAGAACATTTTGCCATCGTCAATGCCTTCTACCATCACTTTTCTGACGTCTTGGTAGAGATCATCCATGGCTATCGTGCTAGCGACGATGAGATGTGCCAGCGTGTGTTCTTTGAGAATATGGAATTACTAGAGAACCTCGCACATAAGAAACATGGAGTGATTGCTTATCTCGGACATGTATGTAATTGGGAGTGGATTGCAGATGTAGGCAATCAGTTTGCAGACAAGTCAATCGTAGAGCACAATGTCTATCGTCGTCAGAAGAATCCTCGCGCTGATGAGGCTATGCTCCAATTGCGTGCCAAACGCGGTGGAGAATGTGTAGAGAAGAATCAATTATTGCGCAAACTTGTCCAACTGCGCCATGCTCCTTATCCTTTTGTCATCGGTCTAATTGCCGATCAAAAGCCGTCTCCACGCAATGCACATGTATGGACCACTTTCCTTAACCAAGATACGGCCTTCTTGGACGGAGGCGAAGTGTTAGCGCATAAGTTTGATCTAGGAGTGGTGTATGTGCATATTACTTCTATAAAACGCGGATACTATCGCATTCATTTTGAGCTGATCACAGATGATGCCTCGTCTATGCCCGAAAACGAAATTACGCTTGCATACGCGCGTCTATTAGAGGAGAATATCCGCCAGCAACCTGCCCGTTGGCTGTGGTCACACAACCGCTGGAAATACTCACGCCTCTAGCTTCTCGTCTCCTCGCCTTTACATTCTACTCCTTACACCCTACATCCTGTAGCTTGCTCTTCGAGCGTCCCCTACCCGAAATTACTATCGTTAGCATCACCATCACTCCCATCAGCATGGGGTAGTATAAATAGGGTATGATGCTCATCGCCGTAATACCTGCTGCCAACGAACTTGCCATCAGCAACTGTGCGCCATATGGCAACAAACCTTGTACCGCACACGAACTTGTATCTAACAACGAAGCACTGCGGCGAGGGTCTATATCATAGCATTCCGAAATTTTCTTAGCGATATCGCCGACACTCAGAATAGCCACTGTGTTGTTGGCTGTACATACGTTCACTATACCCACTAGCAAGCAGATGCTGAACTCGGCACCTCTTCTCGAACTAACTTTAGACGTGATTGCTCCTACTATCCGATCCATCAATCCCTGTTGGCTAATCAACGCGAATATACCACCTGCCATCATACTTATCAAGATCAGTTCGCTCATGCCCATTATGCCGCTAGTCATACTCTCCATCCATCCCATAAACGCAAAACTGCCATCTGCCAAACCTACTATACCTGTCAGTACATTGCCCATTAGCAATACCAACATAACGTTCACACCACATGCAGCTGAGATCAGCACGGCTAAGTAGGGGATTATCTTCCACCATTGTACCGACTCTGCCGTTACCACTCCGTTACCACTCGCTCCTAAGACCATGTATATCACACATACGATGATGGCTATTGGCAACACTAGCACAAAGTTATACTTGAATTTATCGCTTTGCTTACAACCTTGTGATTGCGTAGCCACAATCGTAGTGTCGGAGATAAAACTCAGGTTATCACCGAAGAATGCGCCACCTACAATTGCGGCTGCCATCAACGGCAACGATAATTCGGTCTTATCCGCTAATGATGCTGCTATAGGTATCAGCGCTACAATCGTGCCCACACTTGTACCCATACATAGGGAGACGACACAAGCGGATAGAAATAACCCTGGAAGCAAAAAACTAGTAGGCAACAACTCTAGTGCCAAATTCACCGTGGCATCCACCGCACCCATCGCCTTCGCCGACGAGGCAAAAGCACCAGCTAACACGAAAATCCAAACCATCAGTAGCAGATCCTTGTGACCTGCTCCTTTGCTAAACACATTGATACGCTCGCGCAATGTGATCCCTCTCGAGAGAAGAATGGTTATGATCAATATGCTAATAAATATAAGTAACATCCCCTTTTCTCTAACCTCTAAATCGAAGCGATATTTTTCTCGTTAAATAACTCCTTCCCTTCCAACGTATAAGCATACTCTATACGGTCAGCATAGTATTCCTCTACTTTGCCACGCACAATCTTCATTGTGGAGTTGACCATATGATTTTGCTCGGTAAACGCTTCGGGCAACACTGCGATTGCCTTTGGCAACCACATCTCAGGGAACATACCTACATACTTACCATTGCGATACTCATTTACCTCGTCCTGAATCTTCTGCAGCATCGCCTTCTTGCCATCCTCTGTGCTAGGGTCAATGCTGAGGCCCTTTACATACTCCTTCAGAGCATCTTTGTTGGGCACAATCAACACGATCGTATAAGGGTCTTGATTGTTGTGAAGAATCACTTGCTCGATATATTTGCTACCGTCCGTCAAACTATCTTCAAAACCCTCTGGACTATATTTCTCGCCGTCGGCACTGATCAGCAACGACTTAAATCGTCCTACTACCCACAGATATCCTGGGTGCTTGTCGCTCACATATCCCATGTCGCCCGTATGCAACCATCCGTCCACTATGGTCTTCGCTGTCGAGTCCGGATTCTTCCAGTAGCCTGCCATCACATTCTCACCTTTGATCACGATCTCGCCTTTCTGACCATGAGGCACCTCATTGCCCTCATCGTTACAAATCATCAAATCCAAGGGTTTGACTATACGGCCGCTCGAACCAAAGATGGCATGTCCCATCGAGTTCGCACAGATGATTGGCGTCGCTTCGCTCAATCCATAACCCTGGAACATAGGCATACCTACTGCGCAGAAATAGCGTTGCAACTCGATGTCTAGCAACGCGCCACCACCTACAAAGAAGCGCATCCTACCGCCAAATCCCTCGCGTACAGCCTTGAAGATAATCTTGTCAAACAACTTCACCAATGGCCAACGCCATGCTTGCCATCCGCCACGGTTCCAGTATTCCTTATTATATTTGATAGCATTGTTGAGCGCAAACTCGTATAGGCGCTCTACCATCTTACCCTTTGCCTTGATACTTGTCTCGATGCTCTTGCGGAAATTACGCGCCAATGCAGGCACTGATAGCATCAGCATCGGTTTTACCTCCTTGATAGCGATAGGGATATTCTTCAATGTGGCGATAGCCGTCTTACCGACTGGCACCGTGGCTATACTACCACCATAGGACATCATCGTGTAGAAACCAGCCACATGCGCAAAGCAGTGGTCTAATGGCAAGATAATCAGCATCACATCGCCTTTCTGACATTGGATCACGCTGCTACCTTGCTCCACATTCGCCGTGTAGTTGCGGTGCGTCAATAGGATACCTTTTGGGTCGGCTGTCGTTCCTGAAGTATAACTGATATTGGCATAATCATCAGGTTGGATAGATTGGTAAATCGCACGGAAGTCCTCTGCATGCTCCTTCAAATATTCTTCTCCCATCGCAATCACTTCGCTGATAGGTATTTCATCCTCATGGTAATCTGCTATTGGGTCTAGCACTATCACTTTTTCCACCAACGGACATTGGTCAATGATCTGACGAATCTTGCCCAACTGTTGCTCGCTAACTATCACATAGCGCGATTCCGAATGCTGAATGCGGAATAGCAGATCGGTGCTCTCCGTGAGCTTGATGCTCAAAGGCACATTTACTCCACCTACATACAATATACCCAACTCGCTGGTAATCCATAGATTGCGACCTTGAGAGAGTAGGGATACCTTTTCGCCTTTCTTCAATCCCAACTGCAGCAAACCTGCACCTATCTTATATGCTTCTTCGCGTGTTTCACGGAAACTAGTCTCTGTCCACACACCATCCACTTTCTCGCGCAAGAATGTTAGCTCACTATACTCGTGTGTGTACTTCTCAACGAAGTCTATAATAGTCATCTTCTTCATTTATTTTCTTTCTTCTACTATCGTTAATATCTCAATAGGGTGTTGCACCATATACTCGGGTTGGGCACTTGCCAATTGCTCCTCGGTGCAGAAGCCCCATGTGCATGCCACAAAGGGTAGCTTAGCAGCCTTGGCTGTCTCGGCATCTACCAGCGAATCACCTACATATAATATCTCTTCGCCTCTATCCAACAGTGTTTCTGCCTGTTCTAACAGCGCATCGGGCTGGCTGCTGACAGCGCATCGGTCCAATATATCCCACACTATTTGTGGGTCGGGTTTGCGTGCCACATTTTCCCTCTCGCCTAGCACCACATCAAACATGCTAGGGAAGAAATGTGCGACGATTTTCTCTGTCGCTGCTTGGTATTTGTTCGATGCCACTGCTAGGGTATGTCCAGTTTCCTTGAGGGTATGTAGTATCTCGGTAATACCGTCATATGGACATGTCAGCTCGCAGTTGTGTTCGTCGTAATAGGGCACAAAATACGAACGCAATCGCAGTACTGTCGCTTCGTTGCGATGCGATTCTGGCAATGCTCGCTCTATTAAACGATTGATACCATTGCCTACCAATAGTGGGTAGTCTTCGATTGCGTGTGTGGGGTATCCGCATGCAGCCAATGCGTAGTTGCATGCCTGTCCCAAATCGTCTATCGTATTGATCAGTGTCCCGTCTAAATCGAAAATTATTATCATGCTTCTAAACTCTAAACTGTAGCCCGTAGGGCGTCCTCTAAACTATTACCCTCTCTGTCTTACAGTTTCATACAGCATCACACCTGCTGCGACGCTCACATTCAGACTCTCAATCACGCCCGACATTGGGATGCGCACTTGATGCGAACAGATACGCAGGTTCTGCTCATAGATACCTTTCTCTTCGCTACCCATCACGATGGCCGTCGGCGCAGTCATATCCACATCGGTGTAGTTCTGTGTCGCGTGCTCCGTGGCTGCCACAACATGGAAACCCGAATCGCGCAGATATTGCAAAGTGTTTTGCAAATTGTCCACCTTGCACACAGGCAAGTGATATAGTGCACCAGCCGATGTCTTCACTGCGTCGCCATTGATGGCCACACTGCCATGCGAACCGATGATCAGCGCATCAGCACCTGCGCATGCACATGTACGAGCAATAGCGCCAAAGTTACGCACATCCGTCACTCCGTCTAGCACCATTAGCAGTGGTGTCTTGCCCTCCTCAAAGAGGGTGGGCACTAGGGTCTCGATATTGCAAAACTCGATCGGACTCAAGAAGGCGATGGCACCTTGGTGATTCTTGTCGGTATATTGGTTGAGCTTCTCCACAGGCACTTTCTGCACTGGGGTCGTGGTACCCATCAGTTTCTTTAGCAGTTCCTTGCCAATGGTGGAGGTCATGTCGCGGCGAAGCAGAATCTTATCTATAGTCTTGCCTGCGTCAATAGCCTCGATGATAGCACGAATGCCAAACACCATCTCCTTCTCAGGTGGACGGCGAGTCTCATAGCCCTTAACTGCTTGATTAGATGTTGTTCTAGAAGGTCTAGCCTCTCTAGAGAAACTTATTTTTTTATTATCTTGAAAATACATGTTTTACTTTGTTTTTCCCACGGATCTCACGGATAACCACGGATTTAATCTGTGAAGATCAGTGTTATCAGTGGGACGATATTAATATTTCAGCCACTCTAGGAATTTCTCAATATCCTCGTCATACGCGTAGCTTGTCTCTACAATCTTCTTGCCCTCTGCGTCCAATTGCACATAGTATGGCTGTGCATTCGATTGATATTGTACGCGTTGCATATGACTCCACTTATCGCCTACAGTTTTCAGGGTAACGGTTTTGCCATTCTCCTCTAGCACAATAGGCTCCTCTAGTTTGGTCTTGTCATCCACGATCAGCGAGATTAGCACATACTTATGCATATGCTCAGCCACCTCTGGCTTGCTTAGTACGGCAGCCTCCATCTTGCGGCAGTTGACGCAACCAAAACCATTAAAGTCCAAGAACACTGGCATACCGTTCTCTTTGGCATAGGCCATTCCCTCGTCATAATCGGAGAAGGTAATTTGTCCGCCATGGTTGGTCATGGTCTTGTAGGTATTGTTGGATACTGGAGTCCCGATTCCTGATTCATGTCCACCTGGTGTCATCACCCAGTCTTGTGTGGTCATTGGTGGCGCAAACGCAGAGATAGCACGCAATGGGGCACCCCATAGACCAGGCACCATATACATCGCAAACGACAGCGAGATGATGGCCAAGAAGAGTCTAGGTACACTGGTCTTGCGATGGTCTTCATCGTCGTGTGGGAATGCGATCAATCCTAGGAGATACATACCCAACAGCGTGAAGATCACAATCCACAGCGATACGAATACCTCACGATCCAAGATATGCCATCCGTATGCCAAGTCGGCCACGCTGAGGAACTTCAGCGCCAATGCCAACTCCAAGAATGCCAAGGTCACCTTGAAGGTGTTCATCCAGCCGCCTGACTTAGGCAGTTTCTTCAACACCGATGGGAACATAGCAAATAGCGAGAATGGCAATGCCAACGCAACCGCAAAGCCCAACATACCCATCGCAGGCGCCATTAGGGATTTGCCTGCTGCTTCCACTAGCAGCGTGCCGATGATAGGACCCGTGCAGGAGAAAGACACTACCACCAGGGTGAATGCCATCAGTAGTATGCTCAGGAAACCTGTCGTGTTGCTCGATTTGCTATTGAGCGCAGTGGACCATGAACTTGGCAAGGTGATCTCAAACGCACCGAAGAACGATGCTGCAAATAGCACCAAGATCAAGAAGAACACGATGTTCACCACCGCGTTGGTACTCAAGGCATTCAACGCCGATGCACCGAAGATTAGGGTCACCAGCAGACCTAGTCCTACATAGATGATCACGATGCTTAGTCCGTAGATCAGTGCATCGCGAACTACTTGTGCGTTGGTCGTACCTTTGGCTGCGCCGCCGCGCTTGATAAAGAAACTTACGGTCATCGGTATGATAGGCCATACGCATGGAGTGAAGATGGCCAGCAGACCACCCAGCAAGCCCATTACAAAGATCAGCCACAATGATTTTGCACCTTGCATAGTCCCTACCGATGCGGCAATTGCCGTCTCGTCGCCTTGCGCCGTTTCAACGGTTACAAACTCCCATGTCTCGGGTGCGGTGCACATCTTGTCGTCGCATGCGTTGAAGCGTACGCGAATAGTGTCTGCTAGGGCAACTGTCTCGGTGAAAGTACCTTCGTACTCATCCATGTAGAATCCGTCGCCTAGTTCGATAATGTTAAGGTGCCATCCATCCTCAATGGTGGCGGTTAGGTGAATGCTGTCGCCTTCTACGGCTCCAGCCCATTTTACGGGTTGCACTAGTTGTGCTTGTGCGGTCAATGCTATCGCCATCACCGCAAGTAATATTGTCATTATTTTTTTCATATTCATTGTTTATTTCCTTTCTCTACTGCTCGACTTACGAGTCGCGCCCCCACTAAATAGTAACACTCACATCACTCGGCATTCTTAGATCACCTCGTGGAGATAGACTCACGCCTACTACTTTCGGTCCGTCGGGCAGACAACTGCGTTTGAACTGCTGCGTGAAGAAGCGATGCATAAACACGCCCAACCAATGCTCAATCACCTCTTCGCTATACACACCTTCGAAGGCCAAACTAGCCATATAGGCAATCTTCTCGCGGGTGAAACCGTAGCGCAGGTAGTAGTACATAAAGAAGTCGTGCAACTCATATGGTCCTACCTTATCTTCAGTTATCTGTGCGATGTTTCCATCCTCATCAGTTGGCAACAGTTCAGGCGATACAGGCGTGTCTATCACATCCATCAGTATCTCGCGTAGGCGGTCGCCGAAGATGTTCTCTGCGGCGTAGCGCACTATATGACGAACCAAGGTCTTCGGTACGCCTGCATTGACGCCGTACATCGACATATGGTCGCCGCAGTAGGTCGCCCAGCCCAGTGCCAATTCACTCATGTCGCCTGTGCCTACCACTAGCCCATTGTACTTATTGGCCATGTCCATCAGCACCAATGTGCGGATACGCGCTTGGGCGTTCTCGTAGGTGATGTCGTGATTGTTGATATCGTGGCCTATGTCACTCAAGTGCTGTGTGGCCATCTCTCGGATAGGTATCTCGTGGATGCTCACGCCTAGCTCCTCCATCATCTCTATGGCATTGCGATAGGTGCGGTCGCTCGTACCAAAACCGGGCATCGTCACGCCTATCACTTGGCTGCGGTTATACCCCAATCGGTCAGCTGCTAGGACGCTGACGATCAGTGCCAATGTCGAGTCCAATCCGCCCGATATGCCAATCACTAGCGATTCGGCTTTCGTATGTTGCCAACGGCGCAGAAGTCCGTGTGCCTGTAGGTTCAGCACATCCTCGCAGTAGTCGTCATTATCCTTTTTCTTGGGCAAGAACGGTGTCTTGGTGAAATGACGATGCAATGGCCCCTCTACACAGTAGCTCGCAGGGCGTCCACTAGACTGTAGCGCAGCGTCCGCTAGACCGTAGGCGGAGCCGTTCTCTAAACTTCGCTCCAACGGAGCCACCTGTATATGGCGATAATGTCCATGCTTGTCGTGGGTGAAATTGGTGTTGCGTTGGCGGTCAATGCGCAGACGCTCCACATCAATCTCCGAGATCACCATGCTGCTCTCCATCTGGAAACGCTCGCCTATCTCCAGCATCTCGCCGTTCTCTGCGATATAGGTGCTACCCGAGAACACGATGTCGGTGGTCGATTCGCCAATGCCCGATGAGGTATATACATATCCGCAGTGCACGCGTGCTGACTGCTGGGTGATCATGCGCTGACGAAAACCGTGCTTGCCTGTCACGCAGTTGCTGCTCGATAGGTTGAAGATGATCTCCGCACCTTGTATTGCCAATTGCGTACTAGCGGGTAGGGGAGACCACAGGTCTTCGCATATCTCGATACCAAAACTATAATCCTTGGTCGTGAATAGTAGGTCGATGCCAAAGGGTACATCTGTGCCCCATAGCTCGATGGTCGGTATGCGCGGACGGATGCTGTTCACATTATGCTCCAGCACATCGCGACCGCTAGAGAACCATCTCTTCTCGTAGAACTCGCCTGTGTTAGGCAGGTTGATCTTAGGCACTACACCTACCACATCTCCGTCGGTGATGACGAAGGCGCAGTTGTAGAGGTTGTTGTCCACTTTCAGCGGTGCACCTACTAGCACGATGATAGGCAGGTCTCGTGTGAAGGCGCATACCTCTTGCAGGGCGCTCAGTGCGTCGCGCTGCAACTGCTGGGTGAAGAACAAATCCGCGCAGGTGTATCCTGTGATGCTCAGTTCGGGAAAGCATACCACTTCCACGCCTTCTTGCACAGCTTCTGCTATTTGTTTCTTTATCTCGCTGGCGTTGTACTGGCAGTCAGCCACACGTATGTGTGGTACAGCAGCTGCCACGCGAACATATCCAAATTTTGTATTCATAATAGCCTTTTGCCTAATATTCCAAATTAGTGCACAAAGGTATAACTTTTTTTTTGAATATGCAAATAAAATCGAAGATTTTGGAAAAAATCAATCTTTTGTGTGCATATCTTGTTGGGCCTTGTCTGTGGTGTGGTGTTAACAAATATTAACAAAATTATACCTTTTCTTAAATTATCACACTATCACACTATCACATTAAAAAAAGAGTCGAATGGTATATGCCGTATAAGAAATAATATTATATATTAAAATTTAATATATAATAATTATCTACCCCTGTATCCCCTAAAAAATGTCGATTTTCAGAAAAGTATGATTTGAGTAAGTTGGCAGTAAGGAGAGAATTTTCGCTTATAAAATGATGTGATAGTGTGATAATGTGATAATTGGATATGTTAAAAATATTTAAAAATTGATATGGAGATTTGATGAGATAAACACCAAAGATCAGGCAGTAAATAACGCCTAAGGAAAGGGTAATAATCCAGTGTTCATGAGACCATCTTCTCATGTCTATCTTCAGGGTATCATCGGGGTATCTTCGGGATAAGGGTAGTCGAATTTTTGTCACCAAACAAACGACCTATTCGATGAATCGAAGAACAAAATCTATCTTTGAGACTTAATTGCTTACCAAAATACCCCCTAATTCTACTTTTTTAACACAAAATTGCATTTTTTTTCAAAAATATTTGGTCAATTCAAAAAAAAGCAGTACCTTTGCACTCGCTTTCGAAAAGGAAGTACGACATAAGGTCACGGTGCTATCGTCTAGTGGCCTAGGACAACGGCCTCTCACGCCGTAAACCGGGGTTCGATTCCCCGTAGCACTACAGCGAAACGACTCTCAGATGAGAGTCGTTTTTCTTTTCTACTGCACTTCCCACAGCGTACTTACTGGGTGTCGCATTGCGAGGGAACGATGAATCGATTTATATATCGCCTTAGCGTGGAGCGATTGGTATGCAGTCGCCGAACGATCTCGCATGGGCGCATACCTTGGGCTACAGCACGACGGATATACGCATCATGGCGATATAGACGAAAGCATTTCGGATTAGTAGGTGTACCCTTTACCCTACCCACATGCTTGCCTTCTGCCTTGAGGCGAGACAGAGCTTCCTTCGTGCGTTGAGAGATGAGGTTGCGCTCGATCTCGGCGGACAGCGCAAAAGCAAAAGCTAGCACCTTGCTCTGGATATCATCACCTAGACGGTAGCCATCCTTGATAGTCCAGACACGGCAATCTTTGTTCATACAGATACCCAGTATTTCCATTACCATATAGAGGCTTCTACCTAAACGAGATAACTCGCTACAGATGATGATGTCGTTCGGCTTGACACGCTTGAGCAGTCGCCCTAACTGCCGCTTTGAATAGGACTTGGTGCCCGAAATAGTCTCTTCGATCCAACCATCTACACGCAGTTGATTGGCTTGGCAGAAGCGTGTGATCTCAAATCGCTGGTTCTCGACCGTCTGCTTGTCGGAACTTACGCGAATATACCCGTAAATCATAGCATTTTTTGCGCGAAGTTACGCAAAAAAAAACAACTCTACAATCTGAGAGTTGTTTTTTTTTTAGCGTGTAGGGGGATCATCCCATAGCGCCGTTGACACCGATGACCTGACCGGAGACATAGGAGGCCAGATCGGAGGCTAGGAACAAAGCCACCTTGGCCACTTCCTCCGCGTCACCACAACGGTGCATAGGTATCATCTTCACCATCTCATCGCGTGCTGACTCTGGCAATGCCAGTGTCATATCCGTCAATATATAGCCTGGTGCGATGGCATTCACGCGAATATTTCGGCTACCGAGTTCCTTGCTCAAGGATTTGACCAAACCGATGATTCCTGCCTTGGAAGCCGCATAATTGACTTGACCGGCATTGCCTGCCATACCCACGATAGATGACATGGCGATGATACTACCACTGCGCTGACGCATCATCTGAGCGGCAACCGCATGGCAATAGTTGAACACCGACTTGAGATTGACATCTAGCACATCGTCCCACTGCTGCTCACTCATACGCATAATCAATGTGTCGCGAGTAATACCTGCATTGCAGACTAGGATGTCTATTTTTCCGAAAGTATCTACCACCTGTTTAACCACATCGTGAGCCGCCTGAAATTGAGAAGCATCGCTTTGGATACACACTACCTGAACACCCTTGGAGAGGAGTAGTTCTGTGAGTAGTTTAGCCTCGTTGTCTTCGTTGATATATGTAAAGGCAATATTGCAACCATGGTCGGCATACATCGTGGCAATAGCACGACCAATGCCGCGTGATGCACCTGTGATAAGGGCTGTTTTGCCTGTAAGATTCATCATAATTCACTAAACACTAAACTATTTAAGGTATTTATCGAGCCACGCGAAGAAGGTGCGTTGCCATAGGATACCGTTTTGTGGTTTGAGTACCCAGTGATTTTCGTCAGGGAAGATCAGCAACTGTGCCTCCACGCCGCGCATCTTAGCCGCATCGAAAGCCGCCATACTCTGGTTGGCGAGGATACGGTAGTCCTTCTCGCCATGTATGCAGAGGATAGGTGCATCCCACTTGTCCACAAACAGGTGTGGCGAATTGGCAAAAGTGCGCTGTGCAATCTTATTGCTCTTGTCCCAATAAGCACCACCCATATCCCAGTTGGCAAACCATTTCTCCTCTGTCTCGAGGTACTGCATCTCCATATTGAAGATACCATCATGCGCGATGAAGGCCTTGAAGCGCTTGTCGTGATGCCCCGCTAGCCAATACACGCTGAAGCCGCCAAAGGATGCACCTACGCAACCCAATCGGTCCTTATCTACATAAGGTTCACTAGCTACAAACTCGTCAATAGCCGAGAGGTAGTCCTTCATACATTGCCCTCCGTAGTCACCACTGATCTGCTCATTCCACTGGTTGCCAAAGCCTGGAAGTCCGCGGCGGTTGGGTGCCACGATGATATAGTCGTTGGCTGCCATCATCATGAAGTTCCAACGGAAACTCCAGAACTGACTAACAGGTGATTGTGGACCACCTTCGCAGTATAGCAGAGTAGGGTATTTCTTGTTTGGATTGAAATGAGGTGGATAGATAATCCATGTGAGCATCTGCTTGCCATCGGTGGTCTTTTGCCAGCGAGGCACTACAGTGCCCATCTCGATTTGCGAGTAGATATTGTCGTTCTCGTGGCTAATCTGTGTAAGGTCTTCGCCTTGTTCGAAGCGGAATATTTCATTTGCCTCTCGC
Organism: Paludibacteraceae bacterium; assembly: GCA_045532735.1. Classification (GTDB taxonomy): domain Bacteria; phylum Bacteroidota; class Bacteroidia; order Bacteroidales; family Paludibacteraceae; genus Colicola. The sequence continues at coordinate 68,200 of JAZSGL010000104.1, forward strand.
ATGGAATGGCGTAGGCAGTAGTAGGTGTTGCCGATATTGCCGCCCGGAACAAAGTCGAATTGCCCTGTGGTGAGGCATGTGTGTTCGCCTAGAAGATTAACCTCGTAGAGCATAGATGTAGCATGCCATACAGCACTGAACACGAGCGAGTTGTTATCCTTCCAATAGTAAGCATCTACATTGGTTTCCATGCCTTGTGTGAGGAAGCGGCGCTCGCCCGTTTGGATGTTTTGAATCATGAGGCGATTCTCGTCGCTCTCATAGCCATCGCGCTCCATAGACTGCCATGCAATCCATTGTCCGTCTGGGGAGAAGGATGGGTTGGCGTCGTAGCCGCCATTACCCTCGGTGAGGTTAGTATGCTTGCGCGCGCATATATCATATAGGTATATGTCAGAGTTGGTGGAGATGGCATACTCCAAGCCACTTTTCTTGCGGCAGGTGTAGGCGATGGTCTTGCCGTCTGGACTCCACGCTAGTTGCTCTACGCCACCAAATGGCTTCATCGGAGACTCATATGGAGTGTTCTCCAATAGGTCAATGCAGTTGGCTATTCCCAGTTTCTGGCTTCCCGATTCCGGAGTCGCGACACCTTCCTTGAATTCACAGAGGAAAGGATGTGGTGCAGTCTCTGTCCACTCGTCCCAATGTTTATACATCAGGTCATCCACTACGCGACCAGATGCCAACGGCAGGTCAGGATGTTTGTCCGCTGTGCTAGCCACGGTCTTCACCTGCGCAATGAGGATGATCTTGTCGCCCTGAGGAGAGAGTAGGAATCCCTCGATATCACGATCGAATCCCGTAAGAGTTTTCTGTCCGATAATGACTTGTCCGTCTTGGTTGATATAGCAAAGTTGTCCGTCATACCATGCGGGACTATGTCCGATGAACTCGTCGATAGTTTCTAGTGTTTCGCCAGTTGGTTTGCAGATTCGAATCCACGAAGTAGAGCGGTTTTCCTCGACGCTATAGTAGCTGACGGTGTAGGCAATCAGTCCTGACTGCTCGTCAGGGTGCACGCTATTGATGCGTCCCATCGCCCAAAGTGCCTCAGGAGTCAGTCGTCCACCTTCAATGGTGATCTCTGGTTTGGTGATAGGGGATTTGGTGGCATCCTCTTTGGGTTGGCAAGCAGTTGCCAATAGTGCAAGTGTAGCCATGAAAATGATTTTACGCATATTATTTCTTGGTGTAAACAGCAAAAGTGTATGGATAAGGATTCTTCTCGTCTGCCTCGTGGTATTCCTCGCTCACGCATTGCCAGATAGCAGGGTCAATCTCAGGGAAGAAGGTATCGGCATCCTCCCAACTATGGTGGATATGAGTGATATAGAGTTTGTCCACCAATGGCAAGAACTGGCGATAGACCATACCTCCACCGATGATAAATGCCTGTTCGTCGGCTGCTACAGCTGCTTGTGCCTCGGGGATTGAGTGCACGACTTCAGTGTTGTCAAAGGTGAAATCCTCACGGTCGGACAGCACAATATTGCGGCGATTAGGCAGCGGGTGCTTGGGTAGGGAGAAGAAGGTGCGCTCGCCCATGATGACGGTGCAGCCTTGAGTTTTCTCCTTGAAGTATTTTAAGTCACTTGGCAAGTGGCAGAGCAAGTCGCCTGCCTTGCCGATAGCATTGTTTTCAGCTATTGCTACGATTAGATTGAGCATATTCTTGGTGTTTAGTGGTTAGTGGTTGATTATACGGCTACGACTCCAGAGATATGTGGGTGTGGATCATAATCCACAAGTGTGAAGTCTTCAAATTTGAAGTCAAACAAGTCTTTTACCTCAGGATTGATGAGCATCTTAGGCAATTGGCGAGGCTCGCGAGTGAGTTGCAATTGCACTTGCTCGATATGGTTGCTATAGATATGTGCATCTCCGAAGGTGTGTACGAAGTCGCCCGCCTTCAGTCCAGTTACCTGTGCCATCATCATGAGCAGGAGAGAATAGGATGCGATATTGAATGGCACGCCTAGGAAAATGTCAGCAGAGCGTTGGTAGAGTTGCAGGGATAGTCGTCCATCTGCCACATAGAATTGGAAGAGTGTGTGGCATGGAGGCAGCGCCATATTGTTGACCTCCGCCACATTCCATGCGCTTACGATATGTCGGCGTGAGTCAGGGTTGCGCTTGATCTGATCCACGAGTAGTTTGATCTGGTCGATATGTCCGCCTTGGTAGTCAGGCCATGAACGCCATTGGTGGCCATATACAGGGCCTAGTTCGCCATTCTCATCTGCCCACTCATTCCAGATACGCACGCCATGGTCTTGTAGGTACTTGACATTGGTGTCACCGCGTAGGAACCATAGGAGTTCGTATATGATGGATTTGAGGTGCAGTTTCTTGGTGGTGAGAACAGGGAAACCTTCCTCAAGGTTGAATCGCATTTGATGTCCAAAAACAGACTTAGTGCCCGTACCAGTACGGTCTTGCTTGAGCGTTCCTTCATTAAGAACGCGTTGGCAGAGTTCGAGATATTGTTTCATTGTTAGTTGTTATAAGGACCTTAAGGTCTTTAAGGACTTTAAGGACATATTTTTTAATACAAATTATATGTGGTTTTGAGTACGCGGAACTCGGTTCGTCGGTTGAGCGAGTTGCATAGCTCTTGTTGTTCGGCTGTTAATGTGGAAATGAATGCTTCGTCTAGCACTTGCTCTTTGGGCAAGTAGGGATATTGTTTGTGCAACATTTCATCGACCACCACAGGTTTCTCTTCACCATATCCTACTGCCGTTAGACGCTCTTGTTCGATACCATTTCTAATTAGGTAATCAACGACGGTTTGTGCGCGGCGGAGCGACAAATCTTGGTTGGCTTCATTTTGGCCAACAAGGTCAGTATGAGCTGCCAACTCGATTGTGATATTGGGATTGTCGTTGAGCAGTTTGACCAGTGCTTTGAGTCCTTTTTCTGAATCAGGAGTGAGTTCCCAACTGCCAAACAAAAAGAATATATTGCTCATCTTCACCGGTTTGGAGATAGGAGATAATACAAAATTGTGTTGGTAAGTATAGCTATCTTCGAGTCCCTCGGTGGTGAAGGTCTGTTTCTCGTTGAGATATCCTCGTGCATTGACCAACATGGCATATCGTGTGTTCTTGTTGAGTTTGAGTCGATAGGTCCCATCACGTCGAATTTGTGTTTTCACATTCGTGCCATCGTTGCCTATAAGTCGCAGTGTAGCTTCGCTGAGGTGCTGTCCGTTGTTGTCGGTGACATTACCTTCTACGATAAATTCGAGTTGTGGCAAGAGGAATGAATATATCAAGTCGTATCCCTTTTTTTGTCCCCTGTTGGAAGAAAAGAATCCATTCTCGGTGTTACCTGCAAAGGTGATACCAAAATCGTCGGCATTGGTGTTGAATGGTGTACCCATGTTGAAGATTTCCCAAATAGTATCTTGTTGTGTGGCATAGAACAAGTCCAATCCACCATATCCAGGATGACCTTTGGATGAGAAATATAATCTACCATCCTGACGAACATACGGAAAAAGTTCGTCTTCGCTAGTATTGACTTGTGGTCCTAGATTGCGAATGTCATCCCATTCGCTGCCGTTGGAGATGGCCATATAGATATCCTTGCCTCCATAGCCTCCAGGGGCATCGCTGACAAAATAAAGGGTATCTCCGCTAGCGTTGATTGACGGATGTCCGACGGTGATGCTGCTATCCTTGAAAAGTTTGAGTTCTTGTGCTTCTCCCCATTCACCACTTGCGCGTTGCGATACATAGATTTTGGCACCTAGATCCTGTCCATTGATAGGTTTGGAGTAGGTGAAGTACATAGTTCGCCCGTCGGAGGATAAGGATGCCACTCCCAATTCGGCCGTGGATGTCTGTTTCTGAGTTCCCTCTTCCTCTTCCGATTCGGTTTCAGCATAGAGTCCCTCACAGAGTTCGATTTCCTCCCATTTGCCTGCAGCGTTCTTGCGTGCGGAATAGAGGTTGAAGGATGGCATACCCGTGACGGAGGAAGTTCGCACTTTCTTCTTGGAATCGGATTTTTGCTCTTGTCGATTAGAGGTGAAGATAAGAGCATCAGCATCTTCTCCGATAAAGGTAGGCGAGAAATTGGACGATCGCTTGGCATTGAATTCCTTGGCAAGATCGATCTTGTAGCGTGTAGGTTGTTTTTTCCACGTATTGGCCTGGCTACATGCATATATGCCGGCAGTAGCTATGTAGTCGGTAGGATGAGCCTGTAGGTAGATGTCGTATTGTGCAGCGGCTTCCTTGTACTTGCCTTGAAATTGCAATACTTGTGCATAGTGCAGGTACACTATAGAGTCTGGATAATGATAGCGAATGGCATTCTTATAGGCATTGACAGCTTTGGCATTGTTCAGGATACGATAGCATTCGCCTTGTTGGAAGGCAACATGCGCACGCATAGCTTTATCTTTGCTATCAATCTGTCGAAAGACTTGTCTATACATCTCCGAGGCTTGGTAGTACTCTCCGATATTATAGCGTTTGTCAGCCTGTTTGATGCGCGCAGAAACGCTGCAAGAGCAGAGTCCAATGGTGAGAAGGCTAACTAGTATTATAGATGGGATATTCTTATGCTTCATATTATCTTAGCCTATTGGCCTACTAAAATGCAATTAGTTTTTCGGGATCTACTGCTAGGTCATTCTTCCAGAGTTCATAGCCCAATTGTCCCTCTCTTGCGATGCCGATGCACTCGCCTGCTTGTACTCTATCGCCAATCTGCTTGAGTGGTCGTTTCAATCCGCGATAGATAGACATGTAATCGGTATGCTTGATGATCATGGTGTGTACATTGTTAATCTCGCAATTGACATACATCACTACGCCATTCAAGACCGATGCGACATTCTCGTTGTCCATCGTGCTGATTAGGATGCCATACTGCTTTTCTTGTATGGAGAAATGTTGAGTGATAGCACCGTGTATGGGCACGAAAAAGACCGTAATAGGGATGTTTTGATTGGTGTTTCCAGCAAATAACTGCATATTATTTTTCTCTTTCTCCTCATATTGCGCGATAAACTCTTCGGTAGCTTCTTTCTTGGCTTCGAGCAGTTGCTCGCGCATGATAATTTGCATGGAGTCGAGACTCTGTACTGTATCCGAATGTACTTCACCTGCCATTACTTGCTTGATGATACCTAAGTATTGGCGTTGCATCTCAAGGCTAGTACCCAGAGAATCGATTCGAGTGGATTCCTCCACCAACTGCTGGCGGATATTCTCCGAATACCCAGGCAAATAGTTGCGAATAGGCGTGTATAATATCACCAAGGAGAACAATACCAAGGTAATCACAAACAATAACCCGGTAATCACAATGGCTCCCCACCCGCTAAGGTGGAGATACCATTTTTCAGCCAATGTATCCTCATTGAGCACACTGATGCGATATGTCTCGCGCAGTCGTTGCCAAAGAGATTTCTTTTTTGTTTCGTCCATAGGATGAATAAGTCTAGATATTCTAGATATGCTAGATTAACTAGAAAAATTACTTAATAATCGTGCAACCCTCGCATGGTTTGAGTTGCTTGAAGAAGTCGTTGCCCTTGTCATCTACCAAGATAAACGCAGGGAAGTTCTCTACTTCAATCTTCCAAATAGCTTCCATACCTAATTCAGGATACTCTACGCACTCGATTGACTTGATATTCTCTTGTGCAAGAATTGCCGCAGGTCCTCCGATTGAACCGAGGTAGAAGCCTCCATGTTTTTGACACGCGTTCGTCACATCAATAGAGCGGTTGCCCTTCGCTAACATGATCATGCTACCGCCATTATCTTGGAACTCATCTACATATGGGTCCATACGACCGGCTGTGGTAGGGCCCATTGAACCACATGGCATACCCGCAGGAGTCTTTGCTGGACCTGCGTAGTAGATAGGGTGATTCTTTAGGTATTCGGGCATACCCTCGCCTGCATCAAGACGAGCTTTGATCTTAGCATGAGCAATATCACGACCTACGATAATGGTGCCATTCAGCGAGAGGCGCGTGCCGATTGGATATTGTGTGAGAATCTTACAAACATCAGCCATTGGTTGGTTAAGATCGATGCATATAGCATCTCCTTCGCCTGCTTGGCGCAGTTCCTCTGGAATGAGTGAAGCGGGGTTGTTGTCCATCTTCTCAATCCAGATACCGTCTTTATTGATCTTACACTTGATGTTGCGGTCAGCAGAGCAACTCACTCCCAAGCCAATAGGGCAACTAGCACCATGACGAGGCAAACGTATTACGCGGATATCGTGTGCCATATATTTGCCACCGAATTGTGCACCAAGGCCAATCTTGTATGCCTCTTTGAGCAATTGCTCCTCGAGTTCGATATCTCGGAATGCACGACCTGTCTCATCACCTGTAGTAGGAAGCGTGTCGTAATAGTGAGTAGAAGCAAGCTTTACGGTCAGCAGGTTCTTTTCTGCGCTAGTACCACCAATCACAAAGGCAATATGGTAAGGAGGACAAGCGGCGGTACCGAGGCTCTTCATTTTCTCTACGAGGAATGGGATGAGTGTGCCAGGGTTTTGGATACGAGCTTTGGTCTCTTGGTAGAGATAAGTCTTGTTGGCAGAACCACCACCTTTGGTGACGCAGAGGAAGTGATACTCCATACCCTCTGTAGCCTCCAAGTCGATTTGAGCAGGAAGGTTGCACTTGGTGTTCACCTCGTCGTACATGTTGAGAGGAGCGTTTTGTGAGTAACGCAGGTTGCGCTCTGTATAGGTCAAATACACACCCTTAGAAAGTGCCTCTTCATCGCAATAGCCTGTCCATACTTGTTGTCCTTTCTCGCCGTGGATGATGGCTGTACCTGTATCTTGGCATAATGGCAACTGACCTTTGCATGATACCTCGGCATTGCGTAGGAAGGTGAGGGCTACATATTTGTCATTGGCACTCGCCTCTGGATCGCGTAAGATTTTTGCCACTTGCTCGTTGTGACTGCGGCGAAGCATAAAACTTACATCTGAAAAAGCGGCATTAGCCATCTTGGTTAATCCTTCTGCCTCAATCTTGAGGATAGGTTTGCCTTCAAACTCGCTAACAGACACATGGTCTTTGGTCAGCAAATAATACTCTGTTTCATCTTTACCCAATTGAAACATGGGTGCATACTTAAATTCCATAATTATATATTTTTATTTTAGTTTTCTCCTTACATAAAAATCCCATACGATGCTTCTTTTGGTAAGCAAAGTGCTGATGCTAGAATGGCAACTAGGGTAGTACTTCTTCATTTTGTGATACGCGTAGCGTGCTTTTATCACCATTTTAGCGTTAGGCAATTGCTTAGTAACAAGCATCTGAAAGGCCGCTAAATAATCCATAAAAAAGCGTATAATCATTACCCACCATAGTCGCTTCCAATGTAAGTTTTTCCGCAACATGAGTAGGTTGTTGCGGAAATTGAGGAAAGTCTTTTTGGGATTCTCATACCCCAAAGTTGCCCCGCCTACATGATATACAGTCGAGAATGGAAGACTGTAAACAGACATTGAATGTTGATTCTGTAACCTCCAACAGAGGTCAATTTCCTCTTGATGCGCAAAGAAGTTGGCGTCTAGTCCACCTAATTGCTTATACACTTCCGTGCGTATGAGCAGGCATGCGCCTGTTGCCCAAAATATAGGTGTGGGAGTGTCATATTGACCATGGTCCTCTTCGATATGCGTCATCATTCGTCCCTTGCAATAGGGGTATCCCAATATGTCTAACATTCCACCAGCAGCGCCAGCATGCTCAAAGCAAATGGCAGCAACCTTCCCTTGATCAAACTGTTGTTTGGAATGCCATGCAAGTACTTTGGGCTGAGCGGCTAGCACTTCGGGATGCTCGTCCATATAGTTGAGCATTGAGATTAACCAATTAGCAGTAACCTCTACATCCGAGTTGAGCAAAACGACATATTCTGCATCCACCTGCTCGATGGCATGATTATAACCTCCTGCAAAACCATAGTTTTGGTCCAACGCGATCACGCGGACAGGTTGCGTATGCAGATAATGGAGCGAGTCATCTGTAGAGCCATTGTCAGCCACGACGATCTCTACATCGGGCAGCTGTGTATACTGCAATACCGATGGCAAGAATTGGCGGAGAGTTTTCTCGCCATTCCAATTTAATATGACTACACTACACTTCAATTTAGATGCATGAATTAATTGTTAAAAACCAAAACTAAAGGAGGCAGATACGGTAATGTTCTTGCCTTGGTAATACGATGGCATATATTTATTTAGGTAATACTGTGCATCACCTATATCTTCGCTCTTGATTGCATCGGTTTTTTTATTGTCAAATCCCCTTGCGTTGTTATATTCCACAGCCAATGTTATGTACATATTAGGATGCACCTCATATATTCCGTCCAATCGCAATACCTCGTTGCGGAAAATCGCATGATCGAAAGGTTTTTGTGCAAGCGTCTCGCTAATGCCACCATCGCGAATATCTTCGGTTGATGTGCGATATCTGCGCAGATAAGCATATGAATTATATTTGGTGTCATGTGTATAACTCATCTTGATGAGCATACCACGAATGGGACGATATGCCAACTCGGCATAAATGGACTGTGCATTATCCCCCATATAGTGCCCCATGTCATAGGAGTTGCTTTGCCAAGTGAGTGCGTCTATTGAGTGAGTATAACATGCTATATACGAGCGCATGAACTCGCCTTTGAGACTAAGTCCTTTGATAGGCCAACCACTCCAATTGAAACCAACCAAATACGAAATGGGATTATTCTCTTTATTTGAGCGTTTGAGACGCTTTAGCGAAAACTCGTCTAAATAAAATGATCCATACAAGTGTAAATGCTCTACTGGCCGCACAGATAGCGATGCAAAAAACTGAGAATTTTGATTTTGGGTATTGACTCCCTTGGTTAGCAAGTGGTCAAGTGATTTGTAAAATGCTATGGGAATCAAATAGGCAGCTTGAATGTTTTGCTCAGCATATATAACCGAATTACCAAGAGAGAAAGATAATTGCTTGATTGGTGTAAAAGTAAACATATTAGCGGCCATAAACTTATTCATTGGTCGATAATTCTTTACTTGTACACTATCTTTTGTTGTGTTCTCAAGATAGTAATAGGTAGAATCCAATATATTGGAAGTTAGCCAAGCGTGGAGGTAATCAAACTGAAACCACTTGCATGGAGTCAACTGCAAACTAACCATAGGCACAGCAGGTGCTCTGCCTGATAATATGTTAGATGAATGATAGGCATCTCCCCAACGGATGTTCTCACGTTGTATTGCTATACTTCCCCACCAAGAATATAGACTGATACCGCCTTTTGAATCAGAGAAATCGCCGCCATAATTGGCTTCTTTGTACTGTACACCAGCCATCGGTAATAAAGCAGGTTGCTGGTTTGATGCACCGTAGTGAATGCGTGCACCTTGCATGCGGGCATTATCGCTAGCATAATATTTGTCACTGAGCCAATCGCCACTCCATGAGTTATCACGCAAACTTCCCCATATGCTCAGGTGCTTAGCAATATCCATCTGCAACTCAGCACCATACCAACGATGGAAGATAGCCCCTTTTTTGCCCGCTATGATATTTCCTCCTAGGATAGGACGCAAACGCAGTTTAAACATTGAGTCTGCTTTACGGTAACTAAACTGAGGATCTGCCAATGATACATTGTATGTGCTATGGTCGGTGTACTGAACATAATTATTCACCATCTTATCGCACTCCAAAGCAAATTCGTTCAGGTAAAATGCAAGATCCTTTTGCTGGCGTTGGTTCATAAGTGAATCTGCTCCTTGCGCCGCCAAAAGCATTGCTGCCACTTGGTCGCGCGTGTAAGGACGAACAGCCGTCTGGTGGCAAATTATGCCATCCGTTAGCAATTCATCGATAAAATCATACAATCGCACTTGTGTCAATGGAACAGGGATATGTTGCCCCATTGCTAGTAGGTTACTTCCTACTACAATTAATATGATCAGTACTTTTTTCATCTATAAACCATTAATCTGTTGCTTAATGACTTCGTGCTTTTTTGAATACAATCGTATGAACAATCTTCCAAAAATATATGAAATCCGTTGCCAATGTACCCTTCTGCTCGCACATGGTTAGATACCTGATTTCAGAGTCTTGTATCTCATCCAATGTCTTGGGCATATCAGCATAAAATGGTGGCAGTAAACCCGGCTTATGGCGAGTGCGTTGCTCTTGTAACTCTTTGCTGTACAGCGAATAATAATGCTGTGATATAGGACGAACCCCCACCAGTTTCATGTTTCCTTTGATTAGGTTGAGCAACATCGGCAACTCATCAATCCAATATTTACGCATCCACCGTCCTAGGGTGGTTACGCGGATATCGTGGTTGAATTTGCCGCCTTCCTGCAGTGAATATCGTTCATAGATATACGACTGTAAGAATTCACTATAAGGGTGCATTGTGCGGAATTTATATACCTTGAATAGTTTGCCATTCTTACCTACGCGATTCAATTTGACTAATATCCCATACAGACGCCTAACCGTGATTTCCGGACGGAATTTCCGACGGGCAACTACATAGTTTAAATCACCCTTCTTACGTTCGTCAATAATCTCAAAACCGCAGTAACATAATCGACCCAAAACCTCGGCCTTACTCAGCACGCGATTCTTGCCTTCCGTAATATCAAAGTATAAGCGCGATGTCATAAACATCTTAGGGAGGACACGCTTGTAGCAGAAAAATGCGACATAGTACAACCATCCAATCACGGGCGGAAAACGGTTGAGTATGTTTCGTTTGGTGACCGATTGGGGCTCGTAACAACATATCCATATGCCATTATCCGGCAACTTGTCATTGACTGTCGTAAACAATCTATTTACGCCCCGAATGTGATTCAATGGCATAAAATTCACAATCGCATCAAACCGATAATTGGGAAGCTTCTTAATGTTGTATAAATCTGTAGAACGCAGCGTAAAAGTGTTGGTGCTATATAGGTTTACATTCTTTTCAATATAGCGTAATACTTTTTCTGGTGCAAACTCCAATATGCTTTCTCTCAGCGCATTTCTATCAGCATCAGAGATGTTTTCTGATGCTCTAAGCACATCTTGAGGCTCACGCTTAGGAGCTTCCATAGGTTGCTCATCGGCGTCTAAGGCGTAGCGATATGCGTGTTTGAATACCAAAAACACGACGGATACGCATAGCATTGCTAGCCAGAGTGTTAGCAATACCCAAATGGAGAATTTCTTTCCTTCCATCAACGCCATATATCCGCACATACATCCGAATAGTATGACGGATGCTATTAAGAGGCGGAAGATGTCTTGCCCCATCTTCATATACTTGACAGGAACGTAGCGATGACACATGTAACTCCACAAAAGCCACATGCCAGAAAATATGGTTACAAATACACTATACTTCTGAAATGGTACCTCAGTGGACAATGGGAACCATGCCAATACTATCAGCACACTAACTAATAGCGCACATGCATCCGCAATTAAATACCGCCAATATGGTCGATAGATGAATGTCATTCTCTAAACACTCAAGAATTTGCCGGATCTTGATGATGTGAGACTTAGTAACGATAGTTTATTTGCTATAGCGAGCGTTCATCCCCTCTATAACCTCTGAGGTGATGTCGTATTGCTCAGAGGCCATCAGTACATTGTCTTTTGCATTGTTGCTCAAGATAATGTGGTAGCGACCATCCGAATTAAAGATTCCCAAGAATGTATTCAATGAATCAGCAAGTTGCATATTCAACTTCTGGTTCTCTAGCATGATATCTTGTGTCAATTTCGCTTCTAATTCTTGCAACTCTTGCTCTTTCTTAGCTAAACGTTGTTGCTCCTTCTCCGCGCGCTCGCGACTCAAGAAGGCATTGTTTTCCAATTTGCGTTGGAAATCAGCTACTTCGTTTTGGAATGTACGCAATTTGGTGTTCATTTTCAAGCGAGCATCCTCTTGCTTTTTCATCAGTTTTTCACTTGCTTCTTGAGCAAATACATAGTTGGTCAACAGACTATCTACATTCAAATATGCTACAGGCATAACCTCTGCTTGGCTAGCTGTCTCTGTAGGGGCAGAATCGTTGGATTTGTTTGAAAAATACAAAGCAAATAATGTAGCCACAGCAGCTACCAAAATAACATTTACTAGAATTTGAATTTTATTCATATTTTTGATTTTTTATCAGTTAACTATTTTAATCGGTCGTTATGTTTTTTACACTAATTCATGGATAACCAATCCACTACGCAACTTAGGCTCAAACCAGGTGGTTTTTGGAGGCATGATATTGCCACTATCTGCAATATCGATCAATTGCTTCATGGTTACAGGATACAGTGCCAATGCCATTTGCATTTCACCACCATCTACGCGATTCCTCAATTCTTCCAAACCGCGAATGCCACCTACAAAGTCAATACGCTTGTCCGAACGCAAGTCTTTGATACCAAGCAACTTGTCTAGAATCAAATTCGACGATATGGTTACATCCAACACACCAATAGGATCATTGTCATCATAACGACCATCCTTTGCTGTCAACTTATACCATTGGCCTGCCAAATACAACGCAAAGGTATGTAACGCTTCTGGATGATAAATATCTGTACCCTTTGACTCTACATCAAAGTCCTCCTTCAATGCCTCCAAGAATGTCTCTGCATTCATTCCATTCAAGTCTTTGACTACGCGATTGTAGTCCATGATGTGCAATTGATCATCTGGGAAGCAAACGGCCAAGAAATAGTTGTACTCTTCATCACCCTTATGATTTGGATTTTGCAATTTCTTTTCGTTGCCTACCAACGCTGCTGCTGCGCTACGATGGTGACCATCAGCGATATACATAGCTGGCATCTCTGCTACAATCTCTGTGATGCGAGCGATATCTCGCTTGTCGCTAATCACCCAAAATGTATGACCAAAACCATCTAAATCCGATACGAAATCATACTCGGGTTCTCCCGTTGCTACTCGAGCAATAATGCCATCCAACTCTTCGTGATGAGGATAGGAGAAAAATACAGGCTCCACATTTGCATTATTCACACGCACATGCTTCATGCGGTCTTCCTCCTTGTCGCGACGAGTCAACTCATGCTTCTTGATGCGGCCTTCCATGTAATCCTCTACCCATGCTGCTACCACTAATCCATACTGAGTACGGCCATCCATCGTTTGAGCATATACATAATATTGCTCCTCGGTATCTTGTACGAGCCAACCTTTTGCACGGAATAGATCAAATTGCTCACGAGCTGCCTTGTACACACGCTCATCGTGCTCGTCTGTGCCTAACTCAAAATTAATCTCAGGCTTGATAATATGATACAGCGACATCTCGTTGCCTGCAGCTTCTGTGCGTGCTTCATCCGAACTCAGTACATCATACGGACGGCTACTTACCTGTTTCGCCAACTCTTTGGGAGGACGAATACCTCGAAATGGTTTAATCTTCATAAACTCTGTCGTTTGCCGTTAACCTGCTAACTTATCCTTTAACTTCTTTGCTCTTCTCTGCTTTGCCCATCTTGCATGTACCATTGAAGCTTGCATTGGGCTCAATCATCAGCGTAGTTGTGCTAATATCACCATGCAAAGCGCTTGTCGCACGCAATGCCAAGGTGTATTTTACATCAATCTTACCTTCTAATTTACCCATGATTTCGGCATTTTGACATTCTACTGTGCCTTTTACTGCACCGTGCTCACCAATTACAAGTTTGCCACTGCAGCGTACATCACCTTCAATAGTACCATCCACACGCATATCGCTATCCGTGATGATGGTGCCAATAATCTTACTTCCTGAGGTCAATGCGTTGTACAATGTACCTCCATTTTGTTGTTGTGTTGCCATATTGTTAAATTATGTTTATTTTCATTTTTTTTTTAAAATACTCCGTCTCTTTCTTTTCTCGGCATAGTATTCCAAAAATCGTGCAAAGATACGAATTTCTTTGCATTCATGCAAGTATTTCAAATAAAAATTCTAATACTACTTTTGTTTACTTAGTGATTAGTTAGTGATTAGTTAGTGATTAGTTAGTGATTAGTTAGTTATTAGTCTATGTTTAGAGGAGTTTTATTTATAAACTATTGCAGATTCAAAAAAAAAATACTACCTTTGTGGGCTTTTTATGTGCGAGATGAAAGAGATTTTAATTGTAATAGGAATATTGGCAATAGCAATGCTCTTGCTTTGTGTGCGAATTTTGCTTAAGAAAAATGGCAAATTTAGCAGTCAGCATATCTCTGAAAATAAGCGCATGCGTCAGGATGGCATCCATTGTGCTACATCACAAGATCGTCAAGCTAGAAGGAAGAATATCAACAAGATAGACATCACCAAGATATGAAACAAATCGCTATATTAGGTAGTACCGGCAGTATTGGCACACAGACCCTTGATGTGGTGCGTCAGCACCCCAACGAGTTCTCTGTCTATGCCCTGTCTGCACATCGCAATGTGACTCTGCTTATCCAACAGGCGATTGAATTTAATCCTGCTGTAGTATGTATAGCAGATGAGACTTTCTATCAGCCTCTCCGTGACGCGCTTAGCGACCTACCCATCAAAGTGATGGCAGGCGAAAAGGCGATCGCAGAAATGGTAACAATGCCTGCTATTGACGTAGTCGTTGCAGCGATGGTGGGCTATGCTGGTTTACGTCCTACGATGGCGGCTATCAAAGCGAAAAAGACCATCGCATTGGCCAACAAAGAGACCCTAGTAGTTGCGGGCGAAATCATCTGCCGTCTTGCTCATCGACATAAGGTCAGTATCCTACCTGTTGATAGCGAACATTCTGCTATCTTCCAATCTCTCGTGGGTGAAAAACATGAAAGCATTGAGAAACTTCTCCTGACGGCTAGCGGAGGACCTTTCCGCACGTTCTCTTACGAACAGATGCAGCATGTGACAGCCGCACAAGCTCTCCAACATCCTAACTGGGAGATGGGAGCGAAAATCACCATTGACTCGGCTAGCATGATGAACAAAGGCTTTGAGGTAATTGAGGCACGGTGGCTATTTGATATCCCAGTAGAGAAAATACAAGTGCTCGTCCACCCTCAATCCATTATACATTCAGCTGTACAATTTGTGGACGGAAGTGTCAAAGCTCAATTGGGTACCCCTGATATGCGTATCCCTATCCAATATGCGCTTACATATCCTCAACGATGGCTTAGCGAGGTTCCTCGTTTGGACTTGTTTGCTAACAACCAACTAACTTTCGAAGAACCTGATTTACAGCGTTTTCCAAACCTTGCATTAGCTTATGAAGCTATGAATAAAGGTGGAAATATGCCATGCATTCTGAATGCAGCTAACGAAGTGGTGAACTTGGCATTCCGTGAAGGCAAGTGTGGTTTCTTGCAGATGTCTAACATCATTTCGCAGACAATGCAAAAAGCCACCTTCATCACAGAACCAAATTACGAAGACTATGTGCAAACAGACAAAGAAGCACGCATAATAGCCAAAGAACTTTTAAAATATTAAATATTTAAAACTTTTAAAACTTTATCACAAAAGATCATGCAGTGGTTACAACTTATACTAGCGCTTAGCTTTCTTGTGGTTATCCATGAACTAGGACATTTTATCTTCGCGAAACTATTCAAAGTTCGTGTAGAGAAATTCTACATGTTTTTTAATCCTAAATTTTCGCTAGTTCGCGCCAAGAAAATTAATGGCAAATGGCAAGTAAAGTTCTTCGCTCCTAATGTGGACTCGCCAACTGTTCCTGTGCTAGATGCGCTTGGAAACGAGAAGAAAACGGACAAAGGACAACCTATTTTTCGTCCTATGACTGAAGAAGAATTGGCTGCCCTTCCTGAGGATGATTGGCGTCGTTATCCCGATAATACTGAGTGGGGTATTGGATGGGTGCCATTTGGTGGATATTGCGCCATAGCGGGTATGGTTGATGAGACCAAGGCAGCTACGGACTTACCTTCCGAACCACAACCTTGGGAATTCCGCTCCAAGAATGTGTGGCAACGCCTGTGCATCATCATAGGAGGTATATTGGTAAACTTTGTAGCTGCATTAGCAATCTTCTCAATGATATTCTTCCACTGGGGACAAGACACCTTGCCTTTGCGCAATGTATCTACTGGATTATATTATGCTCCAATATTAGTTCAAGAAGGATTCCAACAACAAGATAAGTTGCTGTCAATCAATGGGGTAGAAACCAATAATATCAACGAGTTTCTACAGTCTGTTGTCATTGAGGGCCAGCGAAATATCCTCGTCCTTCGTGGCGAAGATACTGTCGCTCTTACCATGTCTGAAGACCTCAGCCAGCGTTGTTTGGCACTTCTAAATGACTATGATGCTGAGCAACGAGAGAAAGCGCGTGCAGACAAATCGTATCAAAAGAAAAGATACACTCTTATCTCATTCTATGCTCCATTTGTGATTGATTCTATTCTGCCATGTGGTGCTGCTTCATATGCGGATATGCAGAGGGGTGACCGAGTGGTGGGCGTGAATGGTGCAAGTGATTTATGCTATGTACAAGTAATGGAAGAATTGGCTAAGTATCCATGCGATAGTGTGACACTTGATTTCTATCGTGGAGACGAACTCATGCAAGCTCGTTTATTCATAGGTGACCAAGCCAAAATTGGAGTTTTTACCAAGAATCCAATATCTTTCTATCAGATTGAACATAAGGATTTTACATTCTTTGAGTCAATCTCTGCAGGTATCAATCATGGATGGAATTTCTTGCTCTCATATATCAAACAATTCCGTGTGATTTTTACCAAGGAAGGAGCTCAGTCTGTAGGTGGATTTGGAGCTATTAGCAATATGTTCCCAGAATCTTGGAATTGGCAATCATTTTGGAACACTACCGCCATTATTAGCTTAGTGCTTGCCTTTATGAATTTCTTGCCAATCCCTGCCTTGGATGGTGGATATATTCTGTTCCTCCTTTGGGAAATCATCACTCGTCGCAAACCTAGCGACAAATTCCTTGAGATTGCTAACACTATCGGTTTTTGGCTCCTGCTTTTGTTAATGATCTTTGCCAATGGAAATGACTTATTTAAAGCATTTTTCTAAGATATGAGCGAATATTTTGTACACGAATCCTCTTATGTAGATGATAATTGCCTAATAGGCAAGGGTACCAAGATTTGGCATTTCTCCCATATCATGTCGGGTTGCCAAATTGGTGAAAACTGCAATATCGGTCAAAATGTAGTGGTTTCTCCTGGCGTAGTCTTGGGACGCAACTGCAAAGTGCAGAATAATGTCTCTATTTACACAGGCGTGCGCTGCGGAGACGATGTATTTCTTGGTCCAAGTATGGTTTTTACCAATGTGATCAACCCTCGCTCTGCGGTAGTTCGTAAGGATGAATATAAAGATACTTTTATTCGTCGTGGAGCATCCGTAGGAGCAAATGCAACGATTGTTTGCGGCAATACACTAGGCGAATATTGTCTTATTGGTGCAGGTTCTGTGGTTACAAAAGATGTACCTGCTTTTGCCCTCATGGTGGGCAATCCTGCTCGTCGTATTGGATGGGTAAGCCGCCATGGAGAGAAACTCAAATTTAATAAAGAGGGTGTTGCTATATGCCCTGCTACTGGCGAGAAATATCAGTTAATCAATGATATGTGTCAACTCGTTGACAATTCTACCCAACACTAAACAACACTACCCAATACTACATTATACAAAACAAACCAACAAAATACAATTATGATTCAACGCATTCAAACGCTTTACCTTCTTTTGGTAGTTATTTTAGGCACATTATTGTGCTTCTTTTCACCTGTACAATTTCTTGCTCCAGATGCTACAGAATATATACCTTTGATGGCTTTTGACAAGTGGCCACTTGCTACTATCACATTAGTTATACCTCTGCTAGCTTTGGTGAATATTTTTCTATTCAAGCGTCGTTTCCTTCAAGTGCGATTGAATATTGTGAATGTTATCTTCTGCTTGGGATACTATGCTTTATTGGCTCTTTATGTTGCTTATGTAGTAAAGGGATACGAACAAATAGGAGATACCACCCTTACAAATGCAGAATGGTACCTCAATATATGGGCAGCCTTCCCATTAGTAAATATCGTTCTTACTATGATGGCCACTCGTCGTATCCTTAAGGATGAAGCTCTTGTTCGTGCTGCAGACCGATTGAGATAATTAAACTTTATATAAAAATACCCTTCAGCCTTGTGACTGAAGGGTATTTTTTTGATATCCATTGTTGATTTTATCGTTTTTCAAGTAATACTACATTTTCTACATGGTGTGTATGTGGGAACATATCCACGGGTTGTACTTTCGTTACTCGGTATTTGCTGTCAAGCATACTCAAATCTCGTGCCTGTGTCGCAGGATTGCAACTTACATATACAATGCGTTGTGGCTCGGCAAACAATATCGTGTTGATCACATCCTCATGCATTCCCGCTCGTGGAGGATCGGTTATAATTACATCTGGATGACCATACTGTGCAATAAAGTCTTCGTTGAGAATATCTTTCATATCGCCAGCGAAGAACAATGTGTTGTCTAGTTTGTTGATCTGCGCATTAATCTTAGCATCTTCAATAGCCTCTGGTACATATTCAATACCAATTACTTGGCGTGCTTGATGCGCTACGAAGTTGGCTATCGTTCCTGTTCCTGTATATAGGTCAAAAACAAGTTCGTTACCCGTCAATCTTGCAAACTCGCGAGCTACTCTATATAGTTCGTATGCCTGTTCTGTATTAGTTTGGTAGAAGGATTTTGGGCCAACCTTGAATTGCAGGTTCTCCATTTGCTCCATGATGTGATCTTGTCCTGCATATACATGCACTTCTTGATCGCCAATCGTGTCATTGAACTTGCGATTAACCACATACAACAGACTAATTATCTCAGGGAATTGCTCTTGCAAATGTGCCATCAATGGCATGTATGGATCATCTGCCCATACTACAATCAGCATGATTTCGCCTTTGTGATTTGAACGAAGAATCAAGGTGCGTAATTGTCCCTCGTGCGCGTGTTCATTATAAAAAGTTATGCCATGCTGACGCGCAAAATCGCGTACTGTATTGCGGATGCGATTGTTGATTTCCGGCATCAAATGACATTCAGTAATGTCCAATACCTTGTCAAAGCAGTTTGGAATATGAAAACCCAGTCCATAGCTATTATCTACATTCTCCATGCCACCTGCTGCACGAATAACATCCCAACTTAGCCATTTACGATCCGAACATGTAAACTCCAATTTATTACGGTATTCATAAATATGCTTGCTACCCATGATTGGTGAGATCTCTGGTAGTTCTACTTTGCCGATGCGTGTGAGATTATCTACTATTTGTTGTTGCTTATGGCGTAATTGCTCTTCGTAAGGTAGTATCTGCCATTTGCAACCTCCGCACTCACCATAATGTTTGCATACGGGTTCGCAACGAATAGGAGATGGCTTTACGATACGCTCTACACGACCCTCCATAAATGAGTGCTTCTTTCTCGTTACTTGTATATCTACGATATCACCTGGTACACAGTAGGGTACAAATAGTACCATGTCATCAATGCGCGTAATAGCCTTGCCCTCAGCTGCGATTCCTGTGATTTCTATATTCTCGTATAGTGGAAGATTCTTTTTCTTTTTCATAATATCTTATATTTACCATTGTTACCTTATTGCATCAACCAATTTATACAGTCTTTGTACAATGTGTCAAAATCGTGAGCGCTCTCTAGCATAAATGCCCAACTGAGAGTCTTACCCATATTATCCTCTTGCCCGTCATATGCTACTGCCGCATTTAGTTTGGTATCTCCATAGCGAGCTACTGATTGCGCTCCATGAGTCGGTAAAATACAATCAGGATTCTCTGTGTGGATGCATTCTGCATTTGGGGTAGAGTGGAATAAGTAGTAATTGGGAGATAATACACGACGATTGACTACGATACTGCCTTGTTGAGATGCATGGTCACAACGATAGGTGTAGTGTAAATAATTTTGAATAAATTCCTTATCTTCATAACTTTGCATATCACTTGCGATATATGCTCCAGAAACCAATAGATTACCTCCCTTTTGTAGGTAGTTCGCTAAAATCTTTTGTATTTGTGGCGTGAAGGTTTTAAATGCTGTGTCTGTTCCTAATACGGTAGTTTTCTGTTTACCCATAATCAAGTCTACTGCGTCGCATCCAGATATAGTGTCTATTGCATACGCGTTGGCACTAATATAAGAGTATCCCATTTGTGCTAACACCTTGCCATGCTTCACAGTATAATCAAATGTGTTGCCCATAGTCAAAACTCCTTGTTGATCGCAGTAGCATGAGCCCCAACCGCATTCATCATCTGTTATCCACGGACGGCGTGAATCAAAATCAAATTGCTCACCGATATATGAGATATCTTTACCATAACCTACACCTTGACTTTGTGGTTTGATACCGACATAGGTACTATCCTCAAACCAATCTGGACCACTTATACGAGTAAACGCGTTTAATACCAAAATTCGTCCTTTTTCTTCAGGTGCGATATATGCAGATAGTATCTCGCTCGGCATGCTTATACCTCCTGCATTACCTGCTACAACACGCAAATCGTATCGTACACCACTTTTGGCTGCAAAACTATATGTAGTTGTGTTTACTCGTTGCCCATTATCCCAATCTCCATTGTCTTGACGAGTATAAACAATATAATAGTTTGGCGCGGCTGTTTTCTCTAATGGGTCATTTGTAGGCTGCCAACTGACTGTTATCTGCTGATCGTTACGACTCATTTGCATAGAATGTACGGGTAATGGTTGTACCACATAGTCAGATCCATATTGCTCGTGAATAAATCGAAGCATTGCTTTGTATATGGCGCGAGAAACTGTAAATTTCACGCGAGGATCTAGACCATAACGCATGTCGTTATAGTTCTGATGAGAGAGCAATTCCAGTAATACCCCTGGTACTTTAGGATGACGCGCCTCTGCATATGATGAGTTCTGTAATTGACGGCGTTGCCAATGAGGTGTGTAGAGTGCGCGCATATCGTTTACAATTTGCGTCTGCATAAAGTCGCCCAAATCACGCGCTACTTGGCGGCTACAACCAGTAGGATAAACTTTCTCCTGATCATTGTCAAAATCCGTATAAATCATCAATGTACCAATAATAGTATCACCGCGCTTAACACCTGCGTCTGAGTGAAATGCTAAACTCAAATGTAATGGTACCTTTAATCCTTCTTGCTTTGGATTTGCTTGACTTCCTCCCGCAAGATAGTTGACCCATTGGCCTCGCGCGCAGTAATCATCGGTATAATCGTTTCGGCTGTCGGTGTAATTGTAGATGCTATCAGGAATACCTGCATATTGCAGCCAATAGCGGGCTGCCTCTAAATAACGAGGTATACCGCTAGTCTCAGCCCATTGCTGATTGGCTAGTAGTTGTGCGCTATCTATTTCCGTCTCACTTATTGTAATGTCTTGTGAAGATGGTGTGTTCTCTATTTTGTTTGGTTGAGGATAGCGTGCAACATTGCCATAGCCGCCACCAAACTTCACTGCGTCGGATGTGACAACGTATTTGCCTTTTCCGGCATTACTCACGGATACATAATTTTGATTTTCATCAGAGTCAAATGTAAATGTGCCTAGATATACCCATGTGCCACCGCCCATTTGTTGGTTCACTTCGTATTCAGTCTTTTGTCCACAATGCATTACTGTATATTTTGCGGAAGATGTACTATTTGGTAATGTCTTGTATGATACATATACTGCATATTCGCCGTGTGGTAATGGGTATGGAGTATAACGCAAATTTGTAATCTCTTTATTGCTTACGGGAGCGACCATATATCCACCTTTCTGAAAGGGATTTTCTCCTTCTAAAAGGATCTCATCATTATCTTCTCCCCAACCACCATCTTGAATTCTGGTAAATAAATTTGCACTATCTATTACTACAGCTCTAGTGTCATCTACTACATCCTCTATCTCTTGGGTGTCTCGTTCACGAGGTTGCACCACTACAGCACCTGCATTTTCAAGCATCGGAACCAAAAATGGCATTGTGTATGAGGAGGTATAGACATCTTCTACTGTAGTCCATAGCTTGGCGCGTTGCCATAGCCATGTCTCCATCGTTTGATGATAATAGCGGCCATGACTACCCCATAAAGCGATGTGTTTGCTACCTAATCCTTGATTGGTAGAGTATGGACGAGAAGTATTTCTTACCCACGCGGGTATGTCTTTTAATGTATATCGCATGGAATTTGCTCGATTGCGATATACACTAGTGACGAGTTCTCCTAATTCATAATCGCCGCTGTATATTGTAACTTTTCCATGCGCATTTCCCAATACCATTTTACTAACCAGTGTGCGAATTTTGCTTACTTCTTTTGGACTTAAAGAAATATGACTTAATGTGGCATTCGTATATACATATACATATTGATTCTTTACACGAATCCTGCTAATGTCTACTTTGCCTGCAAAAGCATGCTGGTGAACAATACTTGTCAAGCTATCTGCCAAAACTTGTTTATCAATAGAATAAGCGGATAGAGTAAAAACTACAAGCGAAAATAGAATAAAAACTCGTTTCATAAATGTATGGTTAAATAAAAAAACAAACTTCAAAATATTTTGCAAAAGTACTACTTATTTTTGACATATGCAAGCGACAGTTATTTTTTTTCTTATTTATTAAAGTACGTACGTGCATGTTCGTGCGCGAAGGGGAATTTCTTTTACAGATACTTTGTGTGTTAAACATTGTATTTGTGAGAGAAAATATTTGTTGGCGATGTTTTTTGTAAAAAAAATGTAAAAATATTTGTGTATGTAAAAAAAAAGTAGTAACTTTGCACGATTTTTCGTGTATAGTGGGGTGAAGTGTAGGGTGGAAATGCATGTAAGTTGCTGTGGATGAAGGGGTTTGAGGCTATGATGTGGCCAATGTATAACATAGAAAAAAACTAAAATACTAAATAAAATGTCAAAAATCTGTCAAATTACCGGCAAAAAAGCCATGGTGGGATGCAATGTTTCGCATTCAAAGCGCCATACAAAGCGCACTTTTGATGTGAACTTGTTCCACAAGAAGTTCTACTGGGTAGAACAGGATGCATGGATCATGCTGAACGTGAGTGCAGCTGGTCTGAGAACAATTAACAAAATCGGACTTGATGCAGCGTTAAAGCAAGCAAGTGCGAAAGGGTACATTAAAATTTACGAATGCTAAGGAGGAATCGTTATGGCAAAGAAAACTAAAGAAGCACGTGTCCAAGTAATCTTGGAGTGCACCGAGCACAAGGCCAGCGGTATGCCAGGAACTTCGCGCTACATCACCACGAAGAACCGCAAAAACACTCCTGATCGTTTGGAGTTGAAGAAGTACAATCCGATCCTCAAGAAGTACACAGTACACAAGGAGATCAAGTAATTAACCCCTAAATTAAGAAAGGCTTAGAACTATGGCAAAGAAAGCGGTCGCTACATTGCACACTGGTAACGCAGGTCGTAACCACACTAAGTGCATCAAGATGGTGAAGAGCCCTAAAACGGGTGCTTACATCTTCCAAGAGGAAATCGTTGAGAACGAGAAAGTTGCAGCTTACTTCAAGTAAGAACGAGCAATAAAAAACAGAAAAAAAGCATGCTAAATTTGGTAGTGTGCTTTTTTTTTGTTATCTTTGCAATCGATTTGGGCTTGTAAATGGGAAGATTATTGTGTAAGGTACTGTGTGAAAATATGTTAGGAATTATTATTAACCCGAAATCTGGTAAGCGTGCTTTTCGTATGCAACGCTTATACTTGTGGAAACTGCTAAAAGCAAGGCGGCAACCATTTATATATCGAGTGACAAAGTATGCGAACCATGCCATAGAATTGGCACGCGAGCTAGTGGAGGAGAAGGGTTGTACACAAATCTTGGTGCTAGGAGGTGATGGTACGCTTAGTGAAGTAATTAATGGTATCATGCGAGCTGATATAACGCTTGAGCAACGAGCAAGGATACAGTTTGGGTTGATGCCACGTGGCACTGGTAACGATTTTGCTCGTCATTGGGGATTAAATAGGGATTTCAAGCGTTCGCTAGATATATTTTTCCGTGGACACAGCAAACCTATTGATGTAGGATGTGTGACTTATTGGCGTAATAATATTGAACATCATCGTTATTTTATCAACTCGCTAGGCTTTGGTATTGAGCCAATGGTATGTAGAGGAGCTGAACAATTAAAGTATTATATTGGCAGTCATCATGTTAATTATTTCTTTGCGCTGATTTGGTCGCTTACAAAATACAAAAATCCACATTTGCGTTTGGATGTGGATGGTAAAACGGTAGTGGAGGGGAAAATGTTCGTTACGAGTATTGCTAATGGGTCGTACGTGGGTGGTGGTATGAAGCTGAATCCTAATGCTGATCCATGTGATGGTGTGTTGCACTCAATGTTTTTGACTCCTCCTTCATTTAAGGAGATTTTGCAAGCAGTACCACGATTATTTGATGGACGATTGCATGAGCTACCTTTTATTCATCCTGTTGTGGCGGATAACTTATTGCTTCATACAAAAAAACATCAGTCATTTGAAGCGGATGGTATTGTGATGGATGTCAGCGGACCTTGTCAAGTCACTTGTATGAAGCATGCGTTGCAGATGATTGTGCCAGAGGAGTTTGTGTAAAATTTCCTGTCTACGCTAATAATTATACTATAATCACACAATTCAGCCCGTTTATATGGGGGTTGGTTGTGTGATTTGTTTTGGTGGGGGATTATAAGTGTTGTGCAAAAGCTTCTGCTTCGGATAATTGGGCTATTTTTCCTACGTCCATCATGCGATAATTCTCGGGAATGAATGCTCGAATAATTTCTGTTTCCGCAATGCTAAGGTATAGGTCAATGAGTGAGAATTTATCGCCTCTTTCAGCAGCTACTTTATCCATCGCCTCAAAGATACGAGGGTTGAGGACTTGCATGCCAGAGAAGGCTAGTAAACTTACTCCCGACTTTTCCATAAAAGGGATTGAGTTTAGGCGAGATGCTAAGGATGCAGGACGGACCTCGCCCGTGGAGATGTTGGTCCATCCTTGCAGGCGGTTGTTTGCGTCAAAGAGTAAATATCGCTGCGTATCACGTGGACTGACAACTACTAGGCCAATTTCCTCTGGGTTATAAGCCTTTGCAAGGGTTGGGATGTCTATATTGGATAAGATATCTACATTGCATACCAATATAGGATCTGATTTTTCACTGGTTAGCAGTGATTTTGCTTTGCGTAAGCCTCCGCCTGTTTCTAATAGCATGTCGCGCTCATCGCTTACCTGAATGTTGCAACCAAAATTATCATGTTCGTGTAGGTAAGTAATGATCATGTCGGGAAAATGATGTACATTTACTACGATTTCGGTTATGCCAGCAGCTTTAAGGCGCTCAATCTGCCATTGGAGCAAGGTTTTACCTGCCAAAGGAACGAGTGCTTTAGGCATATTGTCGGTTAGCGGTTTAAGACGTGTGCCTAATCCCGCTGCAAAGATCATCGCTTTCATTATTCGGCTGTTGAAGTAGTCGTGTCGTCTGTCTCTTCAATGAGTTTTTCGTTCTTTAGATCTTCGTAGAATGCTGCGCGAGCTGTTAGCATATATGGTTGAACAAAAAGTACTCCTAAGCCTAAAGTCAAGATAGATAGCAAAATCCATCCAATAAATGTGAGATCGAGTACGAAAAGATTCCATTTTTGTCCCCTCATCATCTCGCGGCTGATTTTCATTGCCTCACGAGGTGTTAGTTCTGGGTAGTCGTGTAGAAGGTATGGTACCATACTAAACATATAACTTACTATAATAGCTCCTATACCCAAAGTGAATATAGCTGCTACCATAGACAGAAGTGTAATGAATAGTCCAGCAACGAGGAAACGGGTGTTGGCATATGCTTTATTGATAGCGTATTGAATTGTATAACGGGTCAATTCTTCGTCGTTCCCACGTGTGCGCTCAAGTAAAGAAATATAGTAGGCATATTGTAGTGGTAGCACCAATATAGCAAGGAGGGTAGTGATTGAACCAGTCCATTCTGCAAAGAAGGAAGGAATAGAAATGATTGTTGCAGCGACTAGGATAATGAGGCAACCGATGGCCGCCTCACCCCAGCGATCTTGGAGTGCTTCGCGCGCTTGCGCACGATATTCATAAGGAGTTTTCATAATGATAATAATAGGATTATTTACAATTTGTTTGCAAAGTTACGATATTTTTTTGAAATCAGCAAATTTAACACAAAAAAAAGACATCCGTTCGGATGTCTTTTGTGTCCTCCCAGGGACTCGAACCCTGGACCCACTGATTAAGAGTCAGTTGCTCTACCAACTGAGCTAGGAAGACTAGGTTCGTTTCAAAACCGAGTGCAAAGGTACTGCTTTTTTTTGAATTGACCAAATATTTTTGAAAAAAAAGATGATTTTGTATATATTTTTGTGATTTTTGTGTGAAAATCTTCTTGATTTGAGCAGAATTAATTGGAATGTGCAAGTCAGTAGCGAGCCGACTATGTTGCAGATTTGTTGGTGAATTTTTACTAAAAGTAAACTTTTCATAGAAAATACTTGTATATGTGCAAAAAAAATAGTACTTTTGTAGCCTATTTTATGTTGGATAACTATGGCACAATCATTAAGTCAATTGTTTTTTGAAACAACAGGTAAGAAAGTGGGTGAGCAAACCGCTTTAACAGCATCTGGTAGTAATCGAAGGTATTATCGTATCGAAAGCGAGGATAAGACGACTTCGTTAATTGGTGTGCAGGGCACTTCGCGTGATGAGAATCATGCCTTTCTCTATATGGCAGAGCATTTTATGAATAAGGGGTTGAATGTGCCTAAAGTGCTGGCGGTGAGTGATGATGAGATGAACTATGTACAACAAGATTTGGGTAATGTGCTATTGTTTGATTACATTGCTGAAGGTCGCAAAACAGGTGTGTTTAGTGTGAAGGAAAAAGAAATGTTGCGCGAAACCATGCGTGCATTGGCTCGATTCCAAGTCATTGGAGCGGAGCAATTTGATTTTAATCAATGTTACCCACAGCCAGAATTTAACCTGCGTTCCATTCTTTGGGACTTAAATTACTTTAAATATTGTTTTTTAAAAGCGACAGGACTTGATTTTCAAGAGGATAAGTTGGAGAATGAGTTTGAGCGCTTAGCATATATCCTTTTGCAAAATAGGATGAACGCTTTCATGTACCGCGATTTTCAATCTCGCAACGTAATGGTTTGCAAGAAAGAAGATGGAACTGAGGTACCATACTTTATTGATTTTCAAGGAGGAAGGAAAGGCCCTGTATTTTATGATGTAGCATCGTTTTTATGGCAAGCCAAAGCGAATTTTCATCCTGATTTACGCGAAGAGTTGGTAGAGGTTTATTTAGAGGAGTTGCAGAAATATATGCCTGTTGATAAAGAGGCATTCTATGATACATTAAAGCATTTTGTACTATTCCGTACGATGCAAGTTCTTGGAGCATACGGATTTAGAGGATATTTTGAAAAGAAGCCACATTTCTTACAGTCTATCCCATTTGCTATTGATAATCTGCGTCACTTGCTTAAGCATGCAAGTGAGGATTATCCATACTTGATTGAGGTGTTGCAGAAGATGACTGAGATGAAACAGTTTAAGGATGTTGGGGTCCGTAAACCTTTGGTAGTTAAGGTGATGAGTTTTTCGTATAAGAAAGGCATTCCTGCTGATCCTTCTGGTAATGGTGGTGGCTTTGTATTTGACTGCCGTGCGGTGAATAATCCTGGAAAATACGAACGTTATACTCATTTTACGGGTATGGATGAACCTGTGATACAGTTTTTGGAGGAGGATGGCGAGATACAACCATTCCTTGAGCAGGCATATCAGTTAGTTGATTTCTCTGTAAAGCGTTATAAGGATAGAGGTTTTCAGAATCTAATGGTATCATTTGGTTGTACAGGAGGACAACACCGATCTGTATATTCTGCGGAAAAGATGGCGCAGCATATTAATGAGAAGTTTGGGGTGGAAGTGCAATTGATACACCGTGAGCAGAATATAGAGCGTACGCTCAATGCTAAGGATTGAGGTTAGATTGCCTTTTGTGGTTGAGTAGAAGGTATGGTATTTGCAATTTTGTTTTCTGTTTTGACTACTTTGTCGGATGGCATGTTTCATACTCAGTATGAGACAGAGGTTATGGCGAGTGCCGATACGTGCAATGTGGTTATAGATTCGATGATATACTACTTGCAGACTGATCCTGTGAAGCTTTCAAAGCATTTTTTTGCTGGATTGGGTAAGCAGGATGATGTCAAGAAAAATGCGTTTTACTTGATATGGAAAAAGTCGGAGTATTTACCAGAAAAGCAGTATAGCAAATTGGTATTGGATGTGTTGGTAAATGAGAAACCTTTTCTGCGTGATGTAGCGATTGATAGTCAAGTAACTGACTCTATGCAGGGTGCGCAGCGCGATATACGCGTGGATATTCGCTACGCGGGCACACTAATCAAAGAGGCATATGGTACATTTCATGTGTTGCCAAATGGTGAGAATAGTGCGAAAGTAGGAATGGATGTACATGTGAAGTTTGGTTGGTTTTTTCGCATATTTATCTCACGAAAGGTGTATAGTGAGACGATAGATTGGCGCCTGGTGCGCTTTATTCAGAATATAAAGTTGACAGCTGAAGGATTAGAAGTGAATGATGATTATTGGGCCTATAAAGATGGTACAAAGTGAGATAAATATGGCCTAAAGGTATTTGAATCACTAACTAATCACTAAGTAATAACTAAGTAGAAGAAGATAAACATACAATAATGGATATATTAGAAAGAATAGATGGTCTTGAAGCTAAGTTTCATGAGGTAAGCTTGCTGATAACAGATCCTTCGGTGATAGCCGACCAGGCGCGTTATGTGCGATTGAATCGCGAGTATCGCGACTTGGAGCGCGTATTGGAATCGGCAGAGAAATACAAGAAAGCTGTTAATAATTTGGCAGAAGCCAAAGAGATTTTTTATAACGAGTCAGATGTCGATTTGCGCGAGATGGCTCGTGCAGAAATCGATGAATTGGAACCGCAAATACCTGCTTTGGAGGAAGAGGTGAAACTAATGCTTCTACCTCAAGATCCAGAGGATGGCAAGAATGTGGTGATGGAAATTCGCGCAGGAACGGGTGGCGATGAGGCGAGTATTTTTGCAGGCGACTTGTTCCGTATGTACAGCAAGTACTTTGAGATGCATGGTATGAAAATGACTGTGAGTAGTTTCTCAGAAGGCGCTGTGGGCGGTTACAAGGAGATTATCTTCAACGTCTCAGGCGAAAATGTGTATGGCACATTGAAATATGAATCAGGTGTACATCGCGTTCAACGTGTTCCTGTTACTGAGACGCAAGGTCGTGTGCATACTTCAGCAGCGACAGTAGCGGTATTACCAGAGGCAGACGAGTTTGAAGTGCATATCAACGAGGGTGA
Organism: Paludibacteraceae bacterium; assembly: GCA_045532735.1. GTDB lineage: Bacteria > Bacteroidota > Bacteroidia > Bacteroidales > Paludibacteraceae > Colicola. The sequence continues at coordinate 97,753 of JAZSGL010000104.1, forward strand.
GATCAAGTGGGAGACCTTCCGAAGTGGTGGTGCAGGTGGTCAGAATGTGAACAAGGTCGAGTCTGGTGTGCGTTTGCGCTACAATTGGAAGAACCCTAACACAGGTGAGGTGCAAGAGATATTGATTGAGTGTACCGAGACCCGCGATCAGCCAAAGAATAAGGAGCGTGCATTGTCGCGTTTGCGTACGCAGATCTATGACAAGGAGCATCAAAAATATATTGATGATATTGCAGCTCGTCGTAAGACGATGGTTAGTACAGGTGACCGTTCAGCGAAGATTCGCACCTACAACTATCCTCAAGGACGTATTACCGATCATCGTATCGGCTATACGATTTACAACCTGACTGCCTTTATGGATGGCGAGATTCAAGGTGTGATAGATGCGCTACAAGTAGCGGAGAACGCAGAGCGCATGAAGGAAAGCGAGTTGTAGGGTTAGAGTTTAATGTTTAAAGGCAGGGCATAAGGCATGTATTTATTTTACACTCCAGATATAGATACGAGTAGTTTCCTCAGCGAGGAGGAATCGGCGCATTGCGTGCGTGTGTTGCGCTATGATCGTGGCGATGAGATATTACTCACCGATGGTCGTGGTACGACTTACCATGCACGTATCACTAATCCGCACCCTCGCCATTGCGAGTTTGAGATATTGAGCCAAGAGAAGCAAGAGAAGACGCACAATATCTACTTGCATGTGGCAATAGCGCCTACGAAGAATATTGAGCGACTAGAGTGGATGGTGGAGAAGTGTACCGAGATTGGTGTAGATGAGATAACGCCGCTGTTGTGCCGCTTCTCCGAGCGTAAGAACTTGCGCAATGACCGATTGGAGAAAATTATCTTATCGGCTGCTAAACAGTCACTTACGCCATATTTGCCCAAACTCAATCCGCTGACAGATTTCGCCACGCTCATGCAACAATATGGAGGTTCCGAGGATATAGACAAATATATCGCTCATTGCTATAAGGATGAGAAACGCGAGTTGAAAGATGCGTTGCGTAAGGGTAGGGATGTGCTGATATTGATTGGTCCGGAAGGCGATTTCTCGGAACAAGAAGTGGAGCAGGCTATCGCTCAAGGCTTTGTGCCTGTAGGATTAGGGCGTTCGCGTTTGCGGACAGAGACTGCGGGAGTGGTGGCATGCCATACAGCAGTGTTGCTTAACGAAGATTAGGTTATAGGTTAGAGGTTAAAGGCTCGGGGATATGTTAGAGCGATTGATACATATTGACACGGAAATACTGCTGGCTATTAATGGTTGGCATTCGCCTTGGGCGGATTCGCTTATGTGGATCATTTCGGCGAAAGCGACATGGATACCGCTGTATCTGCTATTAATTGGTTTGCTTATTTGGCGTTATCGTAGACCCGCAATGACGAGCGTGAAGTGGTTGCAACGAGTGCCAGCATGTGTGGTGATGATTGTGGTGATAGGATTGGCGGTAGGTGCTGCGGACTTTATCGCTTCAGGCATATTGAAAGACCTTATAGCGCGCCCACGCCCTACACGTGTGCCCGAATTAGAAGGTGTGTTGCACTTGGTGAATGGGTACAGAAGTGGACGATATGGGTTTGTGAGTAGTCATGCAGCGAATACGATGGCATGTGCGTTACTCTTCTCGTTGATATGGAGAAAAAAAATAACCACCGTAGGCTTGATGCTTTGGGTGGCTGCAAATTGTTATAGTAGAATGTACCTTGGGGTGCATTATCCCACAGATATATTGGGAGGACTTATAGTCGGCTCACTTGTAGCGGTAGTTGCTTTTCTGGGACTTCGACGCTGTCACCTATTGGAGTAGAATTACTGTCTAAAGGGATAGTGGTGATACGGTTATAAGGTGCGCGATGACGATGGGGAGCATAGTTGATTTGTTGATTCATATACTGTTGGTATTGATCGGGCGTAAGGATGCGTTGTAGCTCCATGTTTGCTTCTTGCATGTATTGCATAGCCTCTGCGCGAGTGTTGCTAATGGTGCGTTTTTGGGCAAACTTGAGGTGCATTCGATAAAGTGTGTCGCGAATAAGGCTATCGTGAATACACAGCTCGCGTACCATCATTTCTGTTTGCTTGCGAGCAATGTCTTCTGCAGTTCGTTGAGGATGACAGTTGTTTTGGGCTCGTAGCAGCGAAACAAACAAAATAGCTAATATTAAAATAAAGAGGTGTCTCATTGCATAAGAATAACCACAAAAATTATGCCAAACAAAATTTACAATCATTCATCGGAGTGGAAAATTGCTCATCGATTATACTTTTCAGACGAGGGTAAGGCGCGTACATCACGACCTGCAGTCCGTGTGGCACTGGGTGGAATCGTGATTGGTGTAATGGTGATGATTGTCGCAATTTGTGTGGTAATTGGATTCAAGAAAGAGATTCAGCAGAAGGTGGCTGGATTTGGTAGTCATATTCAGGTGGTAAATTTTGATGATAATGCGACTTACGAACTACGACCAATAGAGGTGTCAGATTCTGTATTGTTGCATTTGCGCTCTTTGCCTCATGTGAAGCATGTGTCAGTATTCGCTTCTAAGCCAGGTATATTAAAAACGGATAGTGCCTTCCAAGGGATTGTATTTAAGGGTACTGATTATTGGGATTATTTTGCGGATAATATGGTGGATGGAGTTTTACCACAGGCAAAGAACGAAGTGATTATATCTACTATTCTAGCCAATCAGTTGCAACTTTCGACTGGAGATGCGATATTCTGTTATTTTGTAGACGAAGACTTACGTGTACGCAAGCTATACATATCAGGAATGTACAATACATGTATGAGCGAGATGGATCGTCTATTTGTTCTAGGGCATGTAGATGTCATCCGCCAACTTAATCAATGGAATTCGTTTCAAGCTTCTGGTATCGAGGTGCTTGTGGATGATCTGCGAAATTTAGAAGAGGCTGCAGATGGTGTGTATTTTGCTACTGCCAACAAACTAGATGAAGCGGGTAATGCATTCTACACTCAGACCTTGGAGCAACTCAATCCGCAGATCTTTGGTTGGCTAGATTTGTTGGATATGAATGTGGTAATTATTATAATCTTGATGTTGTGCGTATCTGGTTTTAGTATCGTCTCTGGATTGATTATATTAATTCTTGAGAGTGTGACGCTGATCGGAACACTAAAAGCATTAGGGGCGGATAATCGTTTTGTGCGCACCATATTTATCTATGAATCGATCTTGTTGGTTGGCAAAGGTATCTTATGGGGTAATTTGTTTGGTTTGAGCATTGTGGCGCTACAATATTTTACGCAGGTTATTCCCTTGGAGGCTGCGACGTATTATGTAAGTTATGTGCCTATGGCGTTTCCTTGGGGGTGGTTATTGGTGCTGAATATAGGCGTACTGCTAGTCTCATGGGTGATTATGTTGGCACCATCGGCTATTGTTTCACAAATAAGTCCTGCGAAGGTCATGCATTTTGAGTAGAATATGGAGTTGCAGACAAAAGTAAATATTAAACCTTCGGAAAAGAAGATTGGATATCAAGATAAAATCTTGCTACTCGGTTCATGCTTTGCGGATAATATAGGTGCGAAGTTTGCGGAATACTATTTCCAAACAACTCTCAATCCGTTTGGTACGCTATACAACCCCGCATCCATAGCCTCCATCCTAAACCATACTACACCATCCTCCACTATCCTATACCACAACGGCTTATGGCAGTCCATGATGCATCATGGTTGTTTTTCTCATCCCGACAAAGAGGAGTTGTTGCGGCGTTGCGAGCAGAGTAGGCAGCAGCTGCAAGACGCTTTGAACGAGGCCACTACGATCATCGTCACTTTCGGTACAGCATGGGTATATGAGATGGACGGTCAGGTGGTAGCTAATTGCCATAAGATACCTGCAGATCGATTTCTGCGCAGGTGTCTGAGCGTACAGGAAATAGTGGACATGTGGTTGCCTATTATCCAAACTATGCCTGATAAGCATTGGATTTTCACGGTCAGTCCCATCCGCCATCTCAAGGATGGCTTGCATGCTAACCAAATCAGCAAGGCCATCTTGCTCCAGGCTATTGATTGCCTCACCCAAATCTTTACCACGCTACACCATCCTATACCATCCTCTACCATCCATTATTTCCCCTCCTACGAGATCATGCTCGACGAACTGCGCGACTATCGCTTCTATGCCGAGGATATGGTGCATCCTTCGCCTTTAGCGGTGGAGTATATTTGGCAGCGTTTTGTAGAGGCATACATGACTGCTGCGACGCGTGATGAGATGCATCTGATGCACCAGCTATGGCGCGACCGCCATCATCGATTTTTGCATCCATACTCGGAGGAGGCAAAGCAGTTTGAGCAACGAATAGCGGAGAAAATGCAGCAGTTGAAAGAGCAGTATCCGTGGTTAAAGTAGGAGTTCTGAATAAAAATGCTTTTTTTTCTAAAAAAATTTGCATATATGCATTTTTTGTAGTACCTTTGCAGCGGAAATGAATGAGGGGACCTAGAAAGGTTCCCTCTATTTTATGAAAAAGGATTATGATTGATAAACTACAAATACAGAATCTCGTAGAAGAGAAGTTACAAGGAACTGGTTATGACTTGATAACCTTGAAGGTGAATGCTCAAAACGAAATCTTAGTTGAGGTGGATAAAATGGAAGGTGTGGATGTAGAGTTTTGTGCTGAAATCAATCACTACCTCGTTGAGCAATTAGATGCGCAAGGCACGGATGATTATGCGCTGGAGGTGGGTAGCGTGAGCCTAACTGCTCCATTTGTGACGAAAATGCAATACATGAAACACCTTGGGCACGATGTGGAGGTGTTGTCCGCAGATGGCAAGAAATATCGCGGCAAATTGGTGAGCGTAGATGAAGAGAGTTTCGCCATTGACACAGAGGTGATGGTGGCAGTAGAAGGCAAAAAGCGCAAGCAAAAAGAGGTCCAAACACTGGCGTTAGCATACGATGCAGTGAAATATACCAAATATGACCTGAAATTTTAACCTTTAGAACTTTTAAAAACTTTATAATAAAATGGCAACAAAACAACAAAAAGAAGGTATCAACTTGATTGATAACTTTTCAGAATTCAAAGAATTTAAAAACATTGATCGTGAAACATTGATGACCGTACTCAAGGAATCGTTCTGCAATGTGATAGCCAAAATGTATGGTACCGATGAGAACTATGATGTGATTATTAACCCAGACAAAGGTGACTTAGAGATTTATCGTAACCGTATCGTGATGGAAGATGATGATGTGGCAAACGAGAATACCCAGATTGCATTGTCAGAGGCTTTGCTCCTGGATGACGAGGCACAAGTTGGCGAAGAGGTGACCGATAAGGTAGAATTTGCTTCTTTTGGCCGTCGTATGATACTGAATCTACGTCAAACTTTGGCTAGCCGTATCTTGGATTTGCAAAAGAAAAACCTTTATTTGCGCTATAGCGAGATGTTGGGTCAAGTGGTAAGTGGCGAGTTGTATCAAGTATGGAAAAAAGAGATGTTGCTCCTCGATGAGGAGGGGAATGAGCTCTACTTGCCAAAGCAAAATCAAATCCCAACAGATTATTATCGCAAGGGTGATACCGTTCGTGCAGTGGTTGTAAAAGTAGATAACACCAACCAAAATCCAAAGATTATCCTTTCTCGTACTTCTCCTTTGTTCTTGCAACGTTTGTTTGAGCAAGAAGTTCCTGAGGTACATGATGGTCTGATCGCAATCAAGAATATAGCTCGTATTCCTGGTGAGCGTGCCAAAGTTGCAGTAGAGTCATTTGACGATCGTATAGATCCTGTAGGTGCTTGTGTGGGTATTAAGGGCGCGCGTATTCATGGTATCGTACGCGAACTACGCAACGAGAATATCGACGTGATCCACTACACCTCGAATATCAACCTATACATCCAACGAGCTTTGGCTCCTGCTAAAATATCTTCAATGACTGTGAACGATGATGAGAAGAAAGTGGATGTTTATTTGCAACCAGATGAGGTGTCGTTGGCTATCGGTAAGGGTGGCTACAACATCAAGTTGGCTAGCATGTTGACAGGTTATCAAATTGATGTATATCGCGAGATGGATGATGCCGATAACGAGGATATCTACTTGGATGAGTTTAACGACGAAATAGATCAATGGGTTCTCGATGCGTTCAAGGCCATTGGCTTGGATACAGCAAAGGCTGTGTTGGGTGTGGCTAAGGAGGATCTTGTGAAACGCGTTGATCTTGAGGAAGAGACTATCGATGAAGTTCTTGCTATTCTTGCGGCTGAATTTGAAGACTAAATAGAATATAAATAATAAACCCCCTCCGACGGCAAGGAGGAGTCTCCCTCGAAAACATCCGAGAAGCTCGTGGCTTCGAGGATAGAGTGGAGGCATCGAGCGCCCTAACGACGACGTGGTCGTCGGTCAATGCGCGAGATTGCCGAACACGATATGGCTATAAAACTTATCAAAGCTTGTAAAGAATTAAATATCGGCATGTCCACCGCCGTCGAATTCTGTAAAAAGCAGGGTAAGGAGATCGCTATGGATCCAAATATCAGGATCGAAGACGACTTGTACTTACTTCTCGCTAAAGAATTTAACAAGGACATGGCCTTGAAAATGGAAGCAGAACGTCAGGCACAAGCTCGTCAAGAGCAGGATATTCCTAAATCCGTAGCTATAGACGAACCAAAGAAGCCTGAACATATTCCAACAGAGGTTCCGAAACCTAAAATAGTAGGTTCGATTGATCTTGATGCAGACAAAAAGCGAAAGGCAGAGGAAGAAGCTGCTCGCAAAGCTGCTGAAGAAGCTCGAATCGCTGAAGAAGCACGCATTGCTGCGGAGAAGGAAGCTGTAGCAAAGGCAAAAGCTGAAGCGGAAGCTAGGGCTGCGGCAGAAGCTGAAGCATTAAAAGCGGCAGAAGCTGCCAAAGCTGCTGAAAAGGTAGAAGAATTTGTGCCAACTGAGTCCAAGGAGGAAGATGAAGAAATATTCCGCTTAGGGAAACCTGTGCTCAAAAATGCACCTAAGGTATTGGGTAAGATTGACTTGAGCAGTATCAACCAAGCCACTCACCCTACCAAGAAGTCCAAAGAGGAGAAGCGTAAGGAGCGTGAGGCACGCGAGCAACAACGCAAAGCTAACAAACCTGCTGCAAATAATAACAGCAATGGAGGTGCTAACGGCGAGAATGCACCAAAGGACGGCGAGAAACGTAAGCGCGAGCGCATCAAACAAAATAAGGTGGACGTAAATGATGCACGCAACCAAAAACCTCAAAAGAAAAACAACAAAGCCAAAGGCTTTAAAGTGGAGGTCGATGACGAAGAGGTACAACGCCAAATCAAAGAGACCATTCAACGTCTCCAAGGCAACAAGGGTAAGAGTACTACCAGCAAGCACAAACGTGAGCGTCGCGAGTTAGAGCGCGAGAAGATGGCACAAGAGCGTGCTGCGGAGCAAGAGCAAAGCAAGGTTTTGAAACTCACCGAGTTTGTGACTGCTAATGACCTCGCCGTGATGATGAACGTGCCAGTAACCAAGGTCATTGGTACCTGTATGATGCTCGGCGTGATGGTAAGTATCAACCAGCGTCTCGACGCTGAGACCATCAACCTTGTAGCAGAGGAATTTGGCTTCTCTACCGAGTTCGTTTCTGCCGAGGTGGTTGAGGAAATCAATGCCGATGAGGTAATCAATGACGAGGATATCACTTCTCGCTGCCCAATCGTGACCGTCATGGGTCACGTGGACCACGGTAAAACATCGTTGCTCGACCATATCCGTAATGCCAATGTGATTGCCGGTGAGGCTGGTGGTATTACCCAGCACATTGGTGCGTATAATGTGAAGCTCAAAAATGGCCAACATATCACTTTCCTCGATACTCCTGGTCACGAGGCGTTTACTGCCATGCGTGCACGTGGTGCAAAAGTAACGGATATCGCGATTATCCTTGTCGCTGCCGACGATGCGGTCATGCCTCAAACTATCGAGGCTATCAATCACGCACAAGCAGCGGGCGTACCTATGATCTTCGCTATCAACAAGTGCGACAAGCCAACGGCTAACCCTGAGAAAATCAAAGAGCAACTCTCTGGCATGAATATCCTCGTAGAGGATTGGGGTGGCTCTTACCAATGCCAACATATCTCTGCTAAGAAGGGTGAAGGTGTCTTCGAACTCCTTGAGAAAGTGCTTCTCGAAGCCGAAATGCTCGAACTCAAAGCCAACCCTAACCGCCGTGCTAAGGGTTCAATCATTGAGTCTTCGCTCGACAAAGGTCGCGGCTATGTGGCAACTATCCTCGTGCAAGATGGTACCCTTCATCATGGCGATATCGTCCTCGCAGGTGTATATCATGGTAAGATCAAAGCTATGTTCAACGAGCGTGGACAACGCATCCAACAAGCTCTTCCTGGCGAGCCATGTCTTATCCTCGGTCTCAACGGTGCACCTCAAGCGGGTGATGAGTTCAATGTGATGGCTACCGAGCAAGAGGCACGTGAGATTGCTAACAAACGCGAGCAACTCCAACGCGAGATGTCGCTCCGCACCAAGAAACACGTTGGTCTCGACGAGATCGGTCGTCGCTTGGCTATTGGCGACTTCAAAGAGCTTAATATCATTGTCAAGGGTGACGTGGACGGCTCTGTGGAAGCGCTCAAAGACTCGCTCATTAAGCTCTCTACCGAGAATATCCAAGTCAATGTTATCCACGGTGCTGTGGGTGCTATTTCTGACTCTGATGTCCTCTTGGCTGCTGCATCGGATGCTATCATCGTCGGCTTCAACGTTCGTCCTACCAGCACAGCACGTAAGATGGCGGAGAACGAAGAGGTAGATATCCGTATCTACTCCATCATCTACGATACCATCAACGAGATCAAGTCTGCTATGGCGGGTATGCTCTCGCCAGAGATCAAAGAGGAGGTTACGGCTACCCTCGAGGTATTGCAAACCTTCCGTATCTCCAAAGTGGGTACTATTGCTGGTTGTATCGTGCGTGAGGGTAAAGCCAAACGTGCTAATAAGTGCCGCGTAATCCGTGATGGTATTGTGATCCATACTGGCGAACTTTCTTCGCTCAAGCATGGTAAGGATGATATCAAGGAGGCAGGTCTCAATATGGAGTGTGGTCTCAGCATCAAGAGCTACAACGACATCGTGGAAGGCGATCTTATCGAGACCTTCGAGCAAATCGAGGTAGCAAAGACCTTGTAAAAAAATAAGCTAACCCAACTAGTTCAACTAGCTTAACTAGCCCAACTAGTAATAATCAACTTTTTAAATTTATACTACAATGAAAGATCTTAAAGGCACAAAGACCGAAGCCAACCTTTGGGAGGCATTCGCAGGCGAATCAAAAGCTCGCAACAAGTACACCTACTACGCAAGCAAAGCTAAGAAGGATGGTTATGAGCAAATAGCAGCTCTCTTCGAGGAGACCGCTGCACAAGAGAAAGAGCACGCTAAGCTTTGGTTCAAACTGATCCACGGCATCGGATCTACCCTTGAGAACCTCAAAGACGGTGCTATGGGTAAGAACGAAGAGTGGA